>JANYGE010000061.1 GCA_025362535.1 Hyphomicrobiales bacterium | reverse complement strand
GCATCATGCGGCGGTTTTCCGGCACAAAGGCAATGCCATGCCGGCGCGCATCTGCCGTTGAGGAGAAGGTTCGCGGCGCACCGTTCAACAAAAAGCCACCGCGCTTTAATTTTGTTTTTCCGAACAGGGCCCGCGCCAATTCAATCTGCCCGCACCCCATAAAACCGTAAACCCCGGTTATCTCTCCAGCGCGCAGCTGCAGCGAGACATTGCGCAGCAATTTTCCGTCGCCAATGGCATCGGCCGCCAACACAACAGGCTTGGCATCATCACCGCGCAGATCAGCATTCTCACCCATGTGCATGCCAATCGAGCCGCGCCCGATCATGTGAGAGATCACCGCATCCTTGGTGAGCGAGGCGGCTGTCTCAGTGGCCACTCTTTTGCCATTGCGAAACACTGTAACTTTGTCAGAAATCTCCAGCACATCATCAAGAAAATGCGAGATGAATATAATGCCGCGCCCTTCAGCTTTGATTCTGCGCAGCACATCAAACAAGCGCTTCACTTCCGGCGGCGAAAGCGCCGAGGTGGGCTCATCTAGAATAATAATGCGCGCACCGGAAAAGAGAACCCGCGAAAGCTCAACGAGCTGCTGCAGACCTACGGGAAGCGAACCCATGCGCGTCTTCGGATCAATATCAAGGCCAAGACTGGAAATCAGCCGAGCCGCCTCTTTGTTAATTCCGGCCCAATCAACGGTGCCAAATTTCGTCAGGGGTTGGTGACCAAGAAACACATTCTCGGCCACAGTGAGATCGGGGATGGTTGAGAGTTCCTGATGCACCATGCCGATGCCTGCCGCCAGAGCATCGCGCGCCGAACGGAAATGGACGCGGGTTCCATCCACGCGCATTTCACCTTCAAAATCGGGATAGACCCCAGCGATGATTTTCATTGTGGTGGATTTGCCAGCGCCATTTTCACCAACGAGACCATGGATCTCGCCAGCAAGCAGTGTGAAGTCTACGTCCTTCAGCGCCATAATGCCGCCGAAGGATTTTGACACATTGGTGAGTTGAAGCAGGGGCGGCGAGCCGCCCCTGTCAATTGATTGCTCCATGATGACTGAAATCAGATCAGGAAGTTCTTCTGCAACCACAGATGTCCTGGGGCTGTTTCTTTGGTGATGACCGGACCATCGGCCAATATGTAGTTCGGAATATCTTTTCCGGCTTTTTCACCACCCTGCACGGCAGCAACACCAGCAGCCACAGCCCAACCATGAATACGGCAGGACGGATTGCGCACAGTTGCCAGCATGGTGCCATCGAGAACGGCTTGAACCGCAGGAGGCATCGCATCAACACCGCCGATGATAATGCCTTCACGGCCCTTCTGCTTCATCACTTGATGGGCAGCGAGTGCCATATCGTCATTGTGGAAGAAAGCACCAGCAATGTCAGCATTCTGAGTGAGGATAGAATCCCAAATACGGGCAACCTTGGTCACATCCCAGTCAGCTGGCTCTTCGTTGATGAGCTTCACGTCTGGATAGGCAGCCAACACCTGCTTGAAGCCCTTGGCACGTCCCTGTGCGCCGGAATGGCCGAGTGCACCCTGGGTCATCACCACATTGCCCTTGCCACCAATGGCAGTCATGAGCTGCGAAGCAACGACTGATCCCATCATCACGTTATCTGGCGCAATGAAAGTGTGGATGGCGATGGTGCCTGGAGGGGCAACCAAAGTGTCCATGGCAATAACCGGAGTTCCAGCGTCAATCATTTTCTGGATTGGATCAGTCAATGTACCAATGCCAAAAGTTTGTAAGGCCACAAAGTCCCATTTTTGGGTGGCCATATTGTCGATAGCGGCGCGCTGCTTGGTGGCTGCGAGTTCACCATCAAACCAGGTGATCTCAACATTCATCAATTTGCCCCAAGCTTCAGCAGCTTGTTTGCCTTGGGCGCACCAAGAGGCTTGCAGACCGGCATTTGAGAAGGCCGCCTTCATTGGTTTACCTGATGGTGCGAGCGCCTGAGCCATAGCTGGATCAAACCCAGCATCAGCCAACATCATTCCGGCCAGTGCTGTTGCACCACCAATTGATTTGAAAACATTGCGACGCGTTTGTGCAATCTTAATAATTTCGTCAAACATATGAAGAGCTCCCATAAATGATTATTTTTTTAGGTAGGCCTACTTCAAGATCTCAGAGGGTTATTATTCGACTGTCATGCGAGACCGTGAAACATCCTCCACCTTAAATATTTACGCGATCACATGGTTCTGTCAAACGTTAGTTTGGCAACCACCAAATGCATAAAAAATAACCCCGCTCTTCAGCGGGGTTATAGATGCTTAAATTTTAAGTTTTAGAAATATCCACATCCTTGGTCTCTTTGAGAAACAAGAAGCCAATCACCGCTGTCATCGAGGCGAATATGATGGGATACCAAAGCCCTGCATATATATTGCCAGTGTAAGCAACATAGGCGGTTGCAAACAAAGGCAGCATGCCACCGAACCAACCATTGCCGATATGATAGGGCAGCGACATGGATGTGTAGCGGATATTGCTCGGGAACATTTCAACCAGGAATGCGGCAATCGGGCCGTAAACCATGCCAACATAGATCATCATCAAGGCCACCATCGCAATGGCACCGGGATAATTGATCTCATCACCTTTTGCGAATGAGGTTTTGATTTCTCCCACACTCACAGTCGAGCTGCCATCAACAGCAATTGATGGCGCTGCAATAGAGTTTGTTGCAGCAAGTGGTTTTGCCGCAGCATCAGCAGCCTTGCGAACACCATTGATGATTTTTTCAATATCAGCCGGAACCTTGGCCGCTTGCGCAGCGACCAAAGCATCGGTCTGATCTTTATCAAGAGTGAGATCACCAGCAGCAACCGCCATATGGGGATAGCCACTTTCCGCCAAAGCCTTTGACCAACCATAAGCCGAGAAGCCTTCAAGCTTGGTGCCGTTGATGTCGATCGTTGCTTTGGTTCCGGTTGGCCCTTCAAGTGAAGTGAAGGAAATGCCATTTGAAACCAGCAAGCTCTTGGCCTTGTCGCAATCGCCTTCCACCGTAACACCCTTAATTGGGAAAATGGTGAAATGGCAATTGGCCGGATCAACTGTCACGTTGATTTTAGTGGCCGTTGTATAGTTGGCCAATGCCGGGTTCACATACTCAGTGAGTTTCTGAAAGATCGGAAAATAGGTGAGAGCGGCAATCACACAACCTGCCAGAATAATTCTCAAGCGCCCAATCTTGTCAGACAGCGAGCCGAAGAAAATAAAGAAAGGCGTGCCGATCAGAAGCGCCACGCCGATGATAATATAGGTGGCATCAAAGTTCGCTTTCAAAGGGCCACCGATAAAAAACAAGGCGTAGAATTGTGCGGTATACCACACAACACCTTGGCCAACGGTCGCACCCAAGAGGGCTAGCAAGGCATATTTATTGTTTGGATATTTGAAGAAGGAATCGTGGATCGGCGATTTCGAACCCGTACCTTCAGCCTTAATGCGCTGGAACACAGGCGACTCATTGAGCTTCAACCGAATCCAAATCGAGAAGATGAGCAGAATAGCTGAACCCAGAAACGGAATGCGCCAGCCCCATTCTTTGAATGTTGCAGGGTCCATATTATAGCGCAGCAGACCAATGATCAGGAGTGCTAAGAAGAAGCCCAGCGTTGCCGTGGTTTGAATCCAGCTGGTGGCATAACCACGCCGACCATTCTGTGAATGCTCGGCCACATAAGTGGCAGCACCACCATATTCACCACCCAAAGCTAGACCTTGGATCAGACGAATGGTAACGAGCAGAATTGGCGCCCATTCCCCAATCGTGGCATAGGTTGGCAAAAGACCTACGGCAAATGTGGCAGCACCCATCACCATCACTGTGATCAGGAATGTATATTTGCGGCCCAGCATATCGCCCAAGCGGCCAAACAATAATGCGCCGAAGGGCCGAACTAAGAAGCCAGCGGCATAAGCGGCAAGTGCGCCAAGTAAGGCCCAGGTTTGGTTTCCGGGTGGAAAGAATAAGGCGGCAAAAAATGGAGCCAAGGTTGCGTAGAGATAAAAGTCATACCATTCGAAAACAGTACCTGTTGATGATGCAAAAATGACGAATCTTTCGTCTTTCGACAAACCTGTCTTGGCTACGGCCATAATATACCCCTCCCTGAGGCGTTTTGAATTATTGCCTGCTGCTCTTTTTGGCATGCATGACAATTTCAGAACTGACTATAAGCACAAATTTTGCTGAGGTCGAATGCAAATTCTTGAGGGGGGATTATTCCGCGCCGGAGCTTTCGTCATCATCGCTTTCCGCTGCGGGGATAGCATAGTGACCACCCAACCAGCGGTTCAAGTCAATCTGCGTGCAACGGTTAGAGCAGAACGGATGAAATTTGGGCTGCGAAGGCTTCTTGCAAATGGCACAGGGTTTTCGAGGGTGAAAAACGATTGGTTCAGCCATGGCTTAAATCGAATCTGATATTTGCGTCATCCACGTATGATAAACTGGAAATCCAGCACCTTGCAAAAGCAAAACCGTTTCATAGAGTGGCAAACCAACAACGCCAGAATGCGAGCCTGCGAGATAACGCACAAAAGCTTCGGCCCGGCCTTGAATGGCATAGCCACCAGCCTTGCCGCGCCACTCTTCAGATTTCAAATAGCTCTCACGGTCTTCACGCGAAAAGCGTTTGAAGCGCACTTTGGTTTCGCTGCAGCGCGCAGTTAATTTTCCATCGGGGGCCATCAAACAAACGGCAGAATAAACCCAATGCGAACGCCCTGAAAGCAAGGCCAAGCAGTCTGCAGCTTGTTGATAGGTCTCAGCCTTGGGCAATATCCTGCGGCCCAAACCAACAACAGTATCAGCGGCCAGAATATAAACACCCTCGCCCAAGTCTTCCACTTGAGGCGCGTCCTTGGCTTTTTTTGCTTTATCTTCAGCCAAACGAATGGCCAGACGGCGCGGCGTTTCCCGGCGCAGCGGAGTTTCATCAACATCCGCAGGATTGAGCAAATCCGGTGCCAAGCCAATCCGGTCAAGCAAAGCCAAGCGCCTCGGCGAAGCACTGGCCAGAACAAGTTTTGGTTTGACTTCAAGAATCATTATTTAAACCGATAATTGATGCGGCCCTTAGTCAAGTCATAGGGCGTCATTTCCACCATCACCCGGTCTCCAGCCAGCACACGAATGCGGTTCTTACGCATTTTGCCGGATGTGTGAGCGATGATTTCGTGCTTGTTGTGATCCAACATCACACGAAATGTTGCGTTGGGCAGAAGTTCGGCAACGGTGCCTTCAAACTCCAGCAGTTCTTCTTTCGCCATTAGGTTCCCTTATTTGGTGTAAGTTAAGAGCGCACTCCATGGACCGGAAACGCTTCAAAATCAAGCTCCCTGAGTTTTTAAACACTAAACCGTTCCACGATACGCTTCACCAAATCATCGCGCACCGCACGATAGCTCTCCAGAATTTGTTCGCGTGAGCCACTCACCCGTGAGGGATCCTCAATCGGCCAGCTTTCAACCTGAATTGCCATGGTGCGCGACATATCTTTGGCCCGCAACTCAGCTTCGGGTGAAAGGGTGATCAGCAAATCGAAAGCCGAATCCTCTAAGTCTTCAAAGCTATGGGGCCGATGTTTTTTGAGATCAATCCCAATCTCGTCCATAATAATGCCAACAAAGGGATCAGGATCACCAGCGGCAATGCCGGCCGATGCCACATAGGTCTTGTGGCCAAAGTGGTGATGCATGATCGCTGCTGCCATGGGCGAGCGAATAGCATTTAGCGTGCAGGCAAATAATACAGCGCTGGGCAATTTTAGAGCCATCAGATTAGGCCCGCCACAATAAAGCGCAAACCAGCGTGAACAAACGCCGTGCCGTATCAAAATCCATTTCGGCTTT
>JANYGE010000053.1 GCA_025362535.1 Hyphomicrobiales bacterium | reverse complement strand
CACATTCGGGAGCTTCGGCGGTGGACCTTGGGCATTACGACCCAAGCGCCTTCAATGGCTAACCAATATCACCGCCGGATTTGAAATCGCTGCTTTCCGGAAATCGGTTTTGAGCCTTATGGCCTTATACAACTCCACACTCAGCATATGCGGGCTTGAAGCCGTGGCGGGAACTTCCCCTCCATCTTCATTTCGTCAATTCTCGCAAGGGCCACCTAATGTGTTGGCTCTGTTTTGATGGCGCGTATCTCATCCAGCAGGCCCTGCAGGATGACGGCGGCTGCCACATTATCAATATTGGCTTGGCGTTTGTCGCGGCGCATTCCGGCTTCGATCATCTGCTGTTCAGCTTCGAAACTCGAAAGGCGTTCGTCCCAGAATATAATCGGCAGCGGTGAAAGCTTGCCAAAGTTGCGCGCAAAAGTTCGGGTGGATTGGCAACGGGGGCCTTCGGTGCCATCCATGTTGAGAGGCAGGCCCAACACGATGAGGCCGATGTTTTCTTTGGCGGCAAATTCAATCAGTGCCTTAGCATCGGGCGTAAATTTGGTGCGCTCTATCGTGTGGCGCGGAGTGGCGAATTGTCTGGTATAATCGGCCGTGGCCACGCCGATGGTTTTTGCTCCAAGATCCAAAGCCATGAGGCGCTGATTCATGGGCAGAGCAGAAATAGCGGGCAGGGCGGCATCGAGGAGGATGGACATAGGCTGGTCTTAGCGTTTTTTCTTGGCCTGGCAAACAACTCGAACTAAGAAGCTTCCATGAGCAACAAACCAATCGGCCCCCTCGTTGATCCGCTGCCCCCCGGCACGGTTCCCGATCTTCGCCCCATCCCCGGGCGCTGGATCAGGCTGGACCCACTTTCAGTGGAGCGCCACGCAAAATCGCTTTATGCCTCGATTGATGGCAAGGATGATGGGCTGTGGTCTTACATGGCCTATGGGCCTTTTGCTTCGGAAGAGGTTTTTACGAACTGGCTGCAAGACCGCCAAGCCGCGCGTGACCCGTGGTTTTATGCTTTCGTAAACCGCGCTACTGGCGAAGCGCTGGGCATGGGTGCCTTCATGCGCGCCGATGCCGCCAATGGCGCAATTGAGATCGGCAATATCTGGCTTTCACCCGCTTTGCAGCGCACCCGCGAAGGCACCGAGGCGATTTATCTGATGATGCGCCATTGCTTTGATGATCTGGGGGTTCGCCGCTTGGAATGGAAATGCGATGCGCTCAATGCGCCATCGCGCCGTTCGGCAGAGCGTTATGGCTTCATTTTCGAGGGCATTTTCCGCCAGCATTTCATTATCAAAGGGCGCAATCGCGACACGGCTTGGTTTTCCATGCTGGACAAAGAATGGCCCGCCATTCGCAAAGGTTTTGAGACCTGGTTGGCCGAGGATAATTTCGATGCGCAAGGCCAAGAGAAAGCCAAGTTGCAGCTGCGCTAATGGAATGCTATCCAGCGCCAAATTAATCAGGGACTTTCCAAGGACTTTCCATGTCAGTTGACGAAAAAACCGTGCGGCGTGTGGCCCGTTTGGCCCGCATTAAAGTAGCCGATTCTGAATTGCCGCGCCTTGCAGGCGAGCTCAATGTGATCCTGAATTTTGTTGAGCAGCTCAATGAAGTGAATGTGGATAATATCGAGCCGCTCACCTCCGTGGTTGAAGTTGATATGAAAAAGCGGGCCGATGTGGTGACTGACGGTCACTACGCCAAAGCCATCACCCAGAATGCTGCTGCAAGTGAAGATGATTTCTTCATGGTTCCGAAAGTTGTAGAATGAGCCTCACATCCCTCACCATTTCTGCCGCCCGTACCAAATTAAAGGCGCGCGAAATTTCGGCACTAGACCTCACCAATGCTTATATTTCGGCAATCGAAAAAGCCAAACTGCTCAATGCCTATGTGGCTGAAACGCCTGATCAAGCCCGCGCTATGGCAAAGCTTTCGGACGCGAAATTGGCCAAGGGCGAAGGCGGAGCGCTTGAAGGCATTCCGCTCGGCATTAAAGATTTATTTGCCACCAAAGGCGTTCACACCCAAGCCTGCAGCCATATTTTGGATGGCTTCAAACCCGGCTATGAATCAACCGTCACGCAAAATCTGTGGAACGCCGGAGCTGTGATGCTCGGCAAGTTGAACATGGATGAATTCGCCATGGGCTCCTCCAATGAGACCAGTTATTATGGTGGCGTCACCAATCCCTGGCGAAGGCATAATTCGAATGCTTCGCTGGTGCCCGGTGGTTCATCCGGTGGATCGGCAACGGCGGTGGCAGCGCATCTATGTGCTGCTGCAACTGCAACCGACACCGGTGGCTCCATCCGCCAGCCCGCAGCCTTCACCGGAACAGTGGGCATCAAGCCAACCTATGGCCGCGTATCGCGTTGGGGCATCGTCGCCTTTGCGTCATCGCTGGATCAGGCAGGCCCCATTGCGCGCGACGTGCGCGATGCCGCCATCATGCTCAAAGCCATGGCCAGTGTGGACGATAAGGACACAACTTCGGTTGATCGGCCAATTCCTGATTATGAAAAAGCCATTGGTAAGCCGCTCAAAGGTTTGCGCGTGGGCATTCCTAAAGAATACCGAGCCGATGGTTTGGCCGCCGAAATCAACACGCTGTGGGAGCAGGGTGCCAAGTGGTTGAAAGAGCAGGGCGCTGAGATTGTGGAAATTTCTTTGCCACACACAAAATATGCGCTGCCTGCCTATTATATCGTGGCCCCCGCTGAAGCCTCTTCAAACCTCGCCCGTTATGATGGGGTGCGTTATGGTCTTCGCGTGCCCGGTGATGATCTGATCGACACCTATGAAAAAACCCGTGCCACTGGTTTTGGTCGTGAAGTGCAGCGCCGCGTGATGGTGGGCACTTATGTTTTGTCGGCTGGCTATTATGATGCTTATTATGTGAAGGCCCAAAAGGTCCGTACACTGATTAAACGTGACTTCGACGAAGCCTGGGCGAAGGTGGATGTGGTGTTAACCCCTGCAACACCATCGGCGGCTTTTGCTCCAGGCGAAATCACTGATCCCGTGCAGATGTATTTGAATGACATTTTCACCGTGACTGTAAACATGGCAGGCCTGCCCGGCATTGCAGTTCCGGCTGG
>JANYGE010000422.1 GCA_025362535.1 Hyphomicrobiales bacterium | reverse complement strand
AGAAGTAAACTCCTGATCCCGGAAAACCGTGAGGCCTTCTTTCAAGCAGAGTTGGAACCAATCGCGGCAAGTAATGCGGTTGCCCGTCCAATTGTGGAAATATTCATGCGCGATAATCGATTCAATCAGGACAAAATCGGTATCTGTGGCGGTTTGCGGCAGGGCCAAGATATATTTATCATTGAATATATTGAGGCCCTTGTTTTCCATGGCGCCCATATTGAAATCAGAAACGGCAACAATATTGAACACGTCCAAATCATATTCGCGGCCAAAAGCGGTTTCGTCCCAGCGCATCGAAGCCTTCAGCGCTTCCATAGCCCAGGCGCAGCGATCTTCTTTGCCTTTCTCAACATAAATGCCCAGCGCCACTTTGCGGCCATTCAGGGTGGTGAATTCATCATGCACAGAGGCCAAATCACCCGCCACCAAGGCAAACAAATAGGTGGGCTTGGGGTGGGGGTCATCCCATACGGCAAAATGCCGGTTCCCAATTTTGCCTGTCTCACCAACATTACCATTGGATAAAAGTATCGGCATTGATTTGGGGGCATCCATGCGCACTTTAAACGTGGTCATCACATCAGGGCGATCATAGAAATAGGTGATGCGTCTAAAGCCCTGCGCCTCGCATTGCGTGCAATACATGCCGTTCGACATATAGAGGCCGGAAAGCTCGGTGTTTTTAAGAGGTGCACAGGTGCTTGTGATGGTCAGCAAAAATGGCTTTTGCGGAACCGTGGCGATGGTCAAAGTCTTGTCCGTCACTACAGGCTTCACCGCCACGCCATCGATGGACGCAGATACAAACTTGATCTTCTCGCCATCAAAAACCAGTGGTGCATTCTTGCTATCACTCGCCACATTGGGCCGCATGAAAATGCGCGATGTAACGCGCGTGTTCTCTGGCTCCAAGCTAAAGTCGAGCTCAACCTTGTCGATGGAATAGGGAACGGGCTTATAATCTTTAAGCAGTATGGGCTGTGGGGTTTCAGTGCGCATCATCAATTGGGTTCCTAGAATCGGTCAATTCGAAAAGCTGTCATATCAATATTTTGCGGTTTGCCGCTGATCATTTCAGCAAGCAAGCGGCCCGTGGTTGGACCCCAGGTGAGGCCCATATGGCCATGTCCAAAACCATACCACACATTTGAAATGCGCGGCGATGGACCAATCACCGGAAGTGAATCCGGTGTGCCGGGCCTGCGCCCCATCCAGCGCGTCGCCTGTTCATCTGGTTCATTCAGATTAGGAAATATCTGTTTGAAAACCTTATATAAAGCATCAGCACGCTTATAGTTTGGCGCAGCGTCTAATCCGGCAAATTCATCGGTCCCGGCAAGGCGCAAACCCATCTCCATTGGGGTGGCCGCACCTGGTGTGCGCGCATAGGTGATGGAGCGCGAAACTGAAACGCCAGAATTGGGCAACACAATATGATAGCCGCGTTCGGCTTCCAGCAAGGCGTGATCACCAAGTTGTTTGGCCAATAAATGCGAATAGGCACCGGCACAGACTACCAAGCGATCCAGCGAAATCGGAGCGCCAGTCTTCAACTGCAAGATCTTGGCCTTGCCGTCCACCACTTCAATTCGCGCCACGTCATCTTGAATTATTTTTCCTCCCTGACGCAGAAATTCGGCAGCAAGTGATTTCACCACCCGCTCAGGATTCTTTACAAAAAACCAGCCGCCATGAAAGGCCCCATGGCTGATGTGAGGCGACAGGGCGGGCTCCATTTCGCGGGCTTCATCACCGCTAAAGACCTCGCAGGAAAACCCATGCTCGGCTTTCACCCGCCGCTCTTCGGCCTCGGCCTCAAATTGCGCTTTACTGTCAAAGACCCGCAAGGTCTCGCGGTAAACCATTAGATCATGTGAACCAGCGGCTTTCAGCAAGGTTTCAAAATCCGCCACCGCACGCAAACCAAGGGCAGCCCGTGCTGCAGTGATTGCTGCGATGCGTTTGCTGGTCGTATTGCGGGCCGCCGCCAAAAACCACGGCAAGGCTTTGGGCAAATAGCGCCAGCGAATGGTCAATGGCCCTAGAGGATCAAGCAACCACCCCGGAATTTTTGTAAAAATCTTCGGGTGGATGGTTGGCATGATCTCGCCAAAGGCAATCCCTCCGGCATTGCCAAAGGAACAGCCTTCACCCGGCGGCAGGCGATCAACCACCGTCACCTGATGGCCCGCGCGCTGCAAAAATGCAGCCGTGGCCATGCCGATAATGCCAGCGCCGATGACAGTGATATGGGGTTGAGGAGAGGTCATGAGGAAACACGCAATGATTTAAAATGTTTAACGCAGAAGTCTTCGAAAAGCCGAGCGACCCGAGTAGGCCGCATCTGCTTCAGAGTGGCAACTGAAATAATGCCGCGCTCCACAGAACCGGAAATTTCGCGAATGGCGAGTTTTTCACCATCATAAGTCCGGTCGCCATAGGGTCTCGTGATCAACAAGGAATAGCCCATGCCCCGCCCCACCATGCCGCGCACCAGTTCCAGCGAGGGCGAGGAAAACCCAATCATCGGCTTCACCCCCTGGCTTTCGAGAACTCTTAGAAAATACGTGCGGCTCGGTTGAATATCGAGCAAAATGAGTTTTTCATCAGCCAAATCCTGCAATGCAATTTTGGCTTTTTTTGCCAAGCGATGAGCGGCAGGCAAAAGCACATGCGGATGCAAATAAGCCACATCAACGCTGCGAATATCGGCTGGCAAATCCACATTATAAAGCAGCGCCAAATCATGCCGCCCTTTGCGTAATCCCTCAAGCAGATCGGCTTGCACACCTTCTTCCAGTGTAATCTTCACATTCTCATGTAAATTATTGAAATTACTTATAAGTCTTGGAGCATAAGTGGGGGCAATCGTGAGAAAACTGCCGATATTGAGCTGGCCTTCCAAGGCCCCACTGTGATTTGATGTGGCCTTCTGGAGGTCTTGCGCATGAACCAGCAAACGCCGCGCTTCAGCCAAAAATATGTGCCCCTGTGTGGACGGCAAAACCCCTTGCGCATGCTGCCGGATAAAGATCTGCAGGCCTGCTTGATCCTCCAATTTTTTCAAGGCTGCTGAAATCGATGGCTGGGCCACCCCCAGAGCTGCCGCTGCGGCGGCAACGGAGCCAAGATCGGCGGCCATGACCGCATATTCCAGTTGTCTAATGGTAAATCTAATCATAGTTTAAAACTATTCAAAATGGCATAACTATCTATTTCTTATTTTCTTTTTTTCGTGAGAAGTAAAGCTATGAATAAAGCAATGACACATAGTGATTTGAAAGATGCAACAAAACTGATAGCGCCAGTCGCAGGTTTTGTTGAAGCAATGGCCGCCGCTGCCTTTGGCGTATCCATCATCACCAGTGATGGTGGTTCCGGTCGGTTTGGCTTGACGGTGAGTGCCGTTTCCTCGGTCTCGGCTGAGCCGCCATTATTGCTGGCTTGCATCAACCGTAAAAATCCAATTGAACAGGCCATCACGAAAAACGGTCGTTTCGCGGTAAATCTTCTCTCAGATACGCAGTCTTCCCTTGCTAAAATATTTGCTGGACGCCCAGAGCACGGCGCTGCTTATGATTTTTCTGCAGCCAAGTGGTTGCATGATTATGGCTTGCCAGTGTTAGAGGGCGCTGCCGCAAATTTTATCTGCGATCTTGAAACTTATCACGATGCGGGCACGCACCGCATTTTTATTGGCCGGGTCACCCAGGCCATCCACGGCGGTCCGGCACCCTTGGTTTATAGCCACCGCGCATTTGGAAAATTTACCAAACTCTAGGGAACAGCATCATGATCCGTACTGGCGAACAATACCGTGAGTCCATTCGCGATGACCGCGAAATCTGGATCAATGGGGAGCGCGTGAAAGATGTAACGCGCCACCCGATGTTCAAGCCAGTGGTTGATATTCGTGCCCGCATTTATGACATGCAGCATGAAGCGGCTTTTCAGAAAACCATGACCTATGAAGATGGCAAAGAGCGCCATGCCATTGGCCTCAAACTGCCTTTTGTTGCCAAGGATTGGGATGATAAGCGCAAAGCTGTTGATACTGTGATGCACGAAGTGGGGGGCGTTGTGACCCGCATGGGTGATGAGACCATTGGCGAAATGTGGTCGCTCTGGGATGGCAAAGACATATTGAACGAGATCGATCCGCGCTTTGCCAAGAACATTGAAGCCCATATTCACCGTGCTATTGCGCTGGATCCGTTTCATGTTTCTGCCAATACTGATCCTAAAGGTGATCGCTCCAAGCGCCCGCAAGATCAAGACCCTGATATGCTGGTGCATGTGGTGAAGGAAACTGATGCGGGCATTATAATCCGTGGGGCCAAATATGAAACGGCTGCTGCCTATGCCAATCAGGCTTTTCTGAAACCCACCATCGCCAATTGGGGCGACAGCAAATTATCGGAATATGCCTTGGGCTGCATCGTGAAAATGAATGCCAAAGGGGTGAAACATATCTGCCGCACTGGCTTTACAACCCGCGCACCCATACGCGATTATCCGCTCTCGAATAAATTCGATGAAGTCGATACCATTATGATTTTGGATGATGTGCTCATTCCGTGGGAAGATGTGTTGTTCTATCAGCACACCAAGGCGGCCTCATTTATCCGTGCCACTTTGCACCGCTATTCGGCCTTCCCCTATGTGCAACGGACACTCTCCTATGCTGATCTTATCATTGGGGCGGCTCTATGGAATGCCAAACAAACCGGCTTGGATAAACAGCAAGCCGTGCAAGAAAAATTAAGTGAACTTGCTGTCTGGCGCGAAGGTATCAATGCCCATCTTACGGCCTCGGTCGCTATGGCCGAGAAAAGCCCCAATGGCTTGATGATGCCCAATCAATCCTTATTAATGACGGGCCGTGTGTATGCCCTCAATAATTTGCCACGCATGATGCATATTGCGCGCGAACTCTGTGGTGGGCAAATCTGTGTGACGCCTGACAGTGCCGTGTTTGATCATCCGGAAACAAAGAAATGGATGGACAAATATTATACGGTCAATGACGAATGGGTCGCTGAAGACCGCCGCAAACTTCTGGCCTTGGCGCGCGATTTGTTAAACTCGGATTATGCCGGACACAGGCTCACCTTTCAGCTTTTTGCGCAAAGCCCGCCCTTCGCGCAATCCGCCGCCGTCTATCGCAATTTCGATTGGGACAGCACATTGAAATTCGCCCAAAAAGCCGGTGGAATGTCGAATAGAATTTGGGGTGAACCCAGAAAGGCCGCAGAATAATGACCGCACATAAGCGCATCCGTCCGTTCAACACGAAGGACACTTACCCTGAGCAGAAGCTCGACAATGATCTCTGCCAAGCTGTGGTGGCGCGCGGCACCATGGTGTTTGTGCGCGGGCAGGTGAGCCAGGATTTAGATAGCCGTGAATCTCTGCATGTGGGCGATGCCATAGCGCAAACCGCCAAGACCATGGCCAATATTAAAATGTTGATGGAGGAATCCGGCGGCCATATGGATCACATCTGCCGCATCGTGGTTTATCTGACCGATGTGCGCTATCGCCAAGATGTTTACCGCGAAATGGGCAAGTGGCTGAAAGGCGTATTTCCCTGTTCAACGGGCCTTGTGATCACCGCCTTGGCGCGGCCTGAATGGCTGGTGGAAATCGAAGCCACCGCCGTTATTCCGGATAAGTGACATGACATTTTCAATCGCAGGCCACTGCGCAAAATCAGGGGCCTTCGGGGTGGCGATCACCACTTCTTCAATTGCTGTTGGTGCGCGCTGCCCGCATGCAAGAGCAGGTGTGGGGGCAGTGGCCACACAGAATATAACTGATCCAAATTTAGGCCCCATGCTGCTTGATTTAATGTCTCAAGGGTTGAGCGCAAGGGATTCAATTGATTCATTAATTGATGATCGTCCGTATACAGATTATCGCCAACTCACAGCTGTCGACAGACATGGAAATTCGGCGAGTTGGTCTGGCCAACATATTCTGGGCACCCATGGCGTATCTGAACAGCCGCATTGTGTTGCTGCTGGAAACCTATTGAAGCATGCAACATTGCCCACCACCATGACCGATGCCTTTGCCGCCAATGCGGATCAGCATTTGGCCGAGCGTTTGCTGCGCGCTTTAGAGGCTGGCCTTGCATCGGGAGGCGAGGAGGGGCCAGTTCACTCGGCAGCACTGATTGTCTATCACCAACAAAATTTTCCGCTCGTCAGCCTGCGTGTGGATTGGGATGATGAAAATCCTATCGCCGTGCTGCGGAAATTATGGACCGATTATAAACCGCAAATGGGGGCCTATCTGCAACGCGCCATAGACCCCACCCAAGCGCCAAGCTACGGCGTGCCAGGCGATCCTTAAGCGGACAAGCGCTCCACCAGCCGCGCCAACATTTCATCACACAGCTGCATCTGCTCCTCTGAAACATATTCATCAGGTTTATGTGCCACCGCGATATTGCCTGGCCCGCAAACTACTGCTGGAATACCAAGTTCTTTCTGAAACAATCCACCTTCGGTGCCAAAGGTTATTTTGCCGGTTGAATTTCCACCTGTCAGGGCGCGGACGAAATTCACCACATCACTGTCCACAGGCGTATCCAGAGCCGGATAACTTTGCAAATCCATAAAGCTAAACCTTGCATCAGGATAGATCGCGCGGAATCCGGCAGCCACTTTTTCTGCGGCTGCTTTAATGCGCGCTGCAATGGCCACGCCATCATCTTGCGGCAAATAACGTATTTCAAAATCAAAGCTGGCATCATTGGGCACAATGTTCATCGCCACGCCGCCGGCAATTTTGCCTACATGCAAAGTGGTATAGGCTACTTCATAATCGCCATCGCGCGCGCCATGCGCAGCTAAATCAGCTTGAATGCGGCGAATCTCCGCAATCAAATCACAAGCCATATAAATTGCGTTGACGCCAATCGGCGCCAGGGATGAATGGGCTTCCAAGCCATGAGCCGTGACACGGTAACCCAGCTTGCCCTTATGCGCCGTCACCACCTGCAGCATGGTGGGCTCTCCCACAATGCAAAAGCGTGGGCGGATCGGCAATGTTTTCAGCATCTCGAGTAAACGCCGAACCCCAATGCAACCAATTTCCTCGTCATAGGAGAAGGCAAAATGAAGGGGTGTTTTCAGATTGCGCGTCACCGCCACTTCCGCCATGGCGAGACAACTTGCAATGAAGCCCTTCATATCAGCGCTGCCGCGCCCATAAAGCTTGCCCTCACGCTGTGTCATTAAAAATGGGTTGCTTGACCAGTTCTGCCCCACAACCGGAACCACATCGGTGTGCGCAGAGAGGGCGACACCTGCTACATCAGCAGGGCCAATCGTGGCCCAGAGATTGGCTTTGGTGCCTTCTTCATTGTGAACCAGCGTGGACACAACACCCAGATTTTTGAGAACACCCTGCACATAAGCAATAAGATCTAAATTACTGTCACGGCTGACGGTGGGAAATGCGATGAGTTTTTCGAGATAGGAAATGGATTTTGACATGCCACCTTATTGTCAAAGTTTCGCAATCAAGTACAGTGCTAGAATGTTAAAATTTTCCACCAATCTTTCCATGATGTTTCAGGACTATGCATTCCTAGATCGCTTCGCCGCCGCCGCCAAAGCGGGCTTTGCAGCGGTTGAATATGTTGGACCCTATGCGTTTCCTGCCGCCCAAATTGTGTCCCGTCTAAAAGATAATGGCTTACAGCAAGTTTTGTTTAATCTGCCCGCAGGCGATTGGGATAAAGGCGAGCGCGGCATTGCCTGCCTTCCCAAACGCCAAAAGGAATTTCGAGAAGGTGTAAAACGTGCCGTTGAATATGCCCACGCCTTAGAGTGCCCGCGCATCAATTGCCTTGCTGGCCTTGCCCCAACGGGCATTGCAAAATCGGAGCTCTGGGCCACGCTGACCGAAAATCTCGCCTTCGCTGCCGAAGCACTCGCAGCAGCACATATTGAATTGCTGGTTGAGCCGATCAATTATTTTGATATGCCGGGTTTCCTGCTCAACACATCAGCTGATGGCGTGAAAGCCATTGCCGCTTGCGGCCACCCCAATATTAAACTGCAATATGATATTTATCACATGCAGCGCATGGAAGGCGAGTTGGCAGCAACCATCAGTGCGCTTCTGCCCCTCATTGGGCATATTCAAATTGCCGATAATCCCGGCCGCCATGAACCGGGCTCTGGTGAAATAAATTATGAGTTCCTGTTTCAGCATTTGCGCAATGTGAACTATGAAAACTGGATCGGGTGCGAATATCGGCCGCGCGGCAAAACTGAAGACAGCCTGGAATGGATGAAATCTCTATGAGTGAAAAGCAAATCGCCTTGATGCGCGCTATGTTTGATGCCGCCATCAAAGCGGCATTGCCCAATGTCACGTTAGCGCTCTTCATGCCAAAGCCGCCGAAAGGCCGCACGATTGTTGTGGGGGCTGGCAAGGGCTCGGCTGCCATGGCGCGTGCCTTTGAACTGAATTATTACGCACCTGTAGAAGGATTGATCGTCACGCGTTATGGCCATGCAGTGAAATGTGATCATATTGAAATTGTTGAGGCCGCCCATCCGGTGCCTGATGCTGCTGGAACCAAGGCTGCGGCCCGCATGTTAGAAATGGTGCAGGGTCTCACTCGGGATGATTTGGTGGTTGCGTTAATTTCTGGCGGCGGATCAGCTTTGCTGAGCTTGCCAGCTGAAGGTGTGAGTGTGGAAGATAAACGCGCTGTCAATCGCGCATTGCTGAAATCCGGTGCGCCCATCGATGAAATGAATTGCGTGCGCAAACATCTCTCGAAAATCAAAGGCGGAAGATTGGCCGCTGCGGCTTATCCAGCGCGCGTGGTGACACTGGTTATTTCGGCTGTGCCGGGCGATGATCTTGCTGCCGTAGCCTCCGGCCCCACAGTGGCGGACCCCACGAGCTTTGCTCAAGCCCGCGCGATCTTAGCGAAATACTCCGTTGATGTTCCGGCATCTGTCACCCGCCATTTGGCTGAAGCTAAGGATGAAACACCAAAGCAACTTTCCAACACTGAAGCCCATTGCATTGCTTCGCCGCAAAAATCATTGGAAGCCGCAGCGCGCATTGCCGCCGCCGCTGGCTATACCCCCATCATTTTGGGGGATGCAATAGAAGGCGAGG
>JANYGE010000438.1 GCA_025362535.1 Hyphomicrobiales bacterium | reverse complement strand
GAGGAGGCAATGGAAATCTCTCCATCAGTTCACCGCAACAAGCATTATGAAGAGTGGTATGAACAACGCGCTACACTGCACACGTTAAAGCCTGGCGATGCCGTGCATATGCCCTATACAATTCCGCATTGGGTGAGCACTGGCAATACCTACTCAATCTCCATGGCCATGACCTGGAAGACTCCTGAAGTGTTGCGCCTCAACAAAATTCGCTTGATGAATGGCACCTTGCGCCGCTACGGCCTAGCGCAACGGCCTCCCGGCGCTTCACCCGCGATGGATGCAGCAAAGGTCTTCGTTCATGATGCCGTGCGCGCTGTGCTCGACCCCATCCGCAAATCAGAAACCGCGCGGCGGATGCTGCGCGGCCTGATCTATGGCAAGAAAGCGAATTATTATTTGGAGACGAAGCAGAACGGTGGGATGTGATTACCCAACCAGTTTTTCCGCCGCCACATAATCATAGCCCAAATCATCTGCCACGGCTTTGTAGGTCACCTTGCCGCCAGCCACATTGAGGCCATTGCGCAAGTGAACATCATCATGCAGGGCTTTCTTCCAGCCTTTGTTGGCGATATTCATTGCAAATGGCAGTGTCACGTTATTCAAGGCGTAAGTTGATGTGCGCGCCACACCACCTGGCATATTGGCCACGCAATAATGCACCACATTATCCACCACATAGGTGGGGTCGGCATGGGTGGTGGCGTGTGAAGTTTCAGCGCAGCCCCCTTGATCAATCGCCACATCCACAAACACTGAACCCGCTTTCCAATCTTTGAGCATCGCCTTGGTCACAAGCTTTGGTGCAGCAGCACCCGGAATTAGTACGCCACCAATCACCAGATCAGCCATGGCACATTCATCTTCAATGGCACCTTGGGTTGAATAAAGCGTTTTAACACTGAGGCCAAAACGCGCCACCAATTCTTCCATCCGGTCAGTAGAGCGTTCAATAATGGTCACATCAGCGCCCATGCCAAGGGCAATCGCCGCTGCATTGGTGCCGACAACACCGCCACCGAGGATCACAACTTTCGCAGGCGAAACACCGGGAACACCGCCCAGCAACATGCCACGCCCACCCTGAGCCTTTTCCAAGCAATGCGCCCCGGACTGAACTGACATGCGACCTGCAACCTGTGACATCGGAGCAAGCAATGGCAAACCACCACGCGCTGAAGTTACTGTTTCATAAGCAATGCAAATTGCACCAGACTTTACCAAGTCTTTTGTTTGCTCAGGATCTGGAGCGAGATGCAAATAAGTATAGAGAATTTGGCCCTCGCGCAGCATGGCGCGTTCACCGGCTTGTGGTTCTTTCACCTTCACGATCATATCGGCCTTGGCGAAAATTTCTGAAGCTTCGGCCACGATCTTGGCACCAGCGGCTGTATAATCTGCATCGCTCGAGCCAATGCCTGCACCAGCATTGGCCTGCACCCAAACGCTGTGACCTTGGCGCACGGCTTCGCGCACTGAGGTTGGCGTGAAGCCAACGCGATATTCGTGGTTCTTGATTTCTTTTGGAACGCCGATGAGCATTGTGTTTCTTCCCTTTTATGTGTGTGTGGCAAGAATAGGCTGAGTTGCCTGGTAATTTCTCTCAAAGCGGAACGCACAAAGAGAGCATCTTGAAAAAAAATTCTAATTTATGCTATAAAAACAGAATGAAAATTCAAAAACTTGATATGATAGATAAAATCATCCTCATAGAGCTGCAACGCAAGGCCATCATGCCAATTGCCGATCTGGCAGAGCGGGCCGGGCTTTCACCTTCATCCTGCCACCGCCGTGTGAAACTCTTAGAACAGGCTGGCTTCATCAAAGGCTATACCGCCACTCTCGACGGAAAGCTTCTCGGCTTGGCCAATGATTTCTTCGTCGAAGTCTCGCTCGCCTCACAAACCGAAGAAGCTTTCGAAAAATTTGAAAAAGCTGTGCAGCGTGTACCAGAAATTTTAGAATGCCATTTGATGAGCGGCCAGTTCGATTATCTTCTGCGCGTGGCGGCTGCCGAC
>JANYGE010000426.1 GCA_025362535.1 Hyphomicrobiales bacterium | reverse complement strand
CATGCCATTGGCGGCGCGGATGTCGAGGAAATTTTCAATCGTGTGTTGGAAGGGGCGATAGATTTCTGTGGTGCGTGCCAATTTGGCTTCGACGCTCAGGTTCTGATTGCCAGGAATAAGGGTTGTTTCACTCAACGCGGGCATGGCCGCTTCGGCTTCGGGCGGGCGATTGCAATCATAAGCGAGGCGTGAATAGCGTTGCAGGATGAGGGGGGCATCGATAAGTTTTGCCAAGATCCGCGCTGTTCCTTCGGCACCAATATCATAAGCAATATGGCGCTTGAGATCAGCATCGCTCAAGCCGAGAGTGCCCAGTTTTTTAGGAATGACGTTTGAGGCATGTTCGCAGATCAGGATGATCGGGGATGCACCATTTTCGTTGATGATATAGCCAGCTTGCTCTTCGCCCGCTGATAGAAGGTCTGCCATTCTTGTTCTCTTGTTAGGTTACCTATCATTCCAGAATGTATAGGTTTTGCCAAGGGTGGGAGTTTTTGCATCTTGACGCAAGTGCAATAGGAAGTGTCGTTTACATCTTGGCGTTTCGCTATGGCGGGTTCACTACTCGATTTAACTCTCTAACGGCGCTCATATGGAATTTGATTTTATCATTGTAGGTTCGGGTTCGGCAGGCTCAGTTATGGCCAAGCGCCTGACTGAAGATGGCAAGAACACGGTGTTGGTTTTGGAATATGGTGGCACGGATCGCGGGCCGCTGATCCAGATGCCATCAGCCCTTTCTTATCCCATGAGCATGCAGCTTTATAATTGGGGCTTTGAATCAGAGCCGGAGCCGCATTTGAACGGGCGGCGTTTGGCAACACCGCGTGGCAAGGTGATGGGGGGATCATCCTCCATCAATGGCATGGTTTATGTGCGCGGGCACGCGCGCGATTTTGACACATGGGAAGATATGGGTGCGACGGGTTGGGGCTTTGCCGATGTGCTGCCCTATTTCAAACGCATGGAAAATGTGGAAGGCGGGCAAGACGGTTGGCGCGGCCATGATGGCCCCATGTATGTAAAACGCGGGCGGAGACTCAATCCGCTTTACAAGGCCTTTATCGAAGCGGGGCGGCAGGCGGGTTATCCGGTCACGTCTGACTATAATGGCCAGCAGCAAGAAGGCTTTGCTGACATGGAAATGACCGTGCATGAAGGTCTGCGCTGGTCGGCGGCCAATGCCTATTTGAAACCGGCCATGAAAAACGGCCGCATTAAATTGGTGACTGGGGCCATGGCGCGGCGGGTTTTGCTGAATGGCAAGCGCGCTACCGGTGTTGAATATGAAGTGGGCGGCAAGGTTTTAACGGCCACGGCGCGGCGCGAAGTTATTATTGCCGCCTCGACGATTAATTCGCCAGCAATTTTGCAACGTTCTGGCATTGGACCGGCACAGGTGTTGCAGGATGCTGGCATTCCCGTGCTTCATGCTCTTGCTGGTGTGGGCGAGAATTTGCATGATCATTTGGAAGTTTATTTTCAGTTGCGCTGCTTGGCTCCGGTATCGCTGAACCGTGATCTTGGTTTGATTTCGAAGGGCATGATTGGTTTGCAATGGTTGCTGTTTGGCACTGGGCTTGGGGCCACCAATCATTTTGAATCATGTGCATTTATCCGCAGCAAAGCGGGCATTGAATATCCTGATATTCAATATCACTTCTTGCCTGCCGCCATGCGTTATGATGGCAAGGCGGCTTTTGCGGGCGATGGTTTTCAGGTTCATGTTGGACCCATGCGTACCAAGTCTCGCGGCTTTGTTCGGGTGCAGAACAATGATGCCAAGTCCCGTCCAAAAATTCTGTTTAACTATATGTCGCATGGCGATGACTGGGAAGAATTCCGCGCCTGCATCCGCCATACGCGCGAGATCATGAAGCAAGCGGCCATGGTGCCTTATGCGGGTGAAGAAATTCAACCAGGCGCTGATGTGATTTCCGACGCACAGATTGATGATTTCATCCGCCAGCATTGCGAAAGTGCTTATCATCCATGCGGCACCAGCAAGATGGGCAGTGTGAAAGATAAGCTGGCGGTGGTTGATCCTGAATGCCGCGTCATTGGCATTCAGAATTTACGTGTGGTCGATTCCAGCATCATGCCGCAAGTGACCAATGGCAATCTCAATGCGCCCACATTGATGATCGGCGAAAAAGCCTCCGATCATATTTTAGGAAAACCGATGTTGGCACCGAGCAATCTGGAACCGTGGGTTAATCCGCACTGGCGGGAACAGCAACGCTAGTCTCTGGTTTTGGCGATCTTGAGGTTACAAACTCAATGTGCCGCTGATTTTCGGTGCGCTTTCTGGCGATTGCACCATCAGCACCCGCAGTCTCGGTGAACAAGGCAAGATTTTCGTAATCGTCTTCCACCACAGGGCTGATTGCAATGTCGGTATAGGCATAGCGCAGGGGGTCATTGCGCACTGTGCGAACAATTCTGCGGGCTTCCAGAACAATGCCTGCATAGCGCCAAACCTTGCGCAGGTTCTCGCCCAGGAGTTTGGCGTGGAAGAATCCGGGCCACTCTTTTTTCATGTTTGAACGACGATCAGCGCGGTATTTCATGCGAACAAATCCGCCCTCAAGCGGGTGAATGCCTTCGATTTCAAAGATGGCCCGAAACTGCATCATGTAATGCACAACTTTACTGGGGTCGCGGCCTTTGATTGCGGCATGACGGCGCGCTACGGTTTCGACATGGGCACTGGTGTAATAATTTTTCCAAGCACCAGCATAGGCCTCTTCCCAGTCTGTATCGCTCATGCGGGCGTGATGGCTTACCCGGTGGTGCAGATTATATTTATTGAGATCAGCATCCATCCAAACGCCTTCACGCAGCAAATTCCGGTGATCTTCAGAACCTGGCAAAGGCGTGAGGAAGAACAACTCGAGCAGATCAACAGGGAGTTCATTCTTTATGATTTCAATATCGCGCAGAATTGACTCTTTGGTATCGGCCGGAAAACCAGTGATGTAACCCGCCCAGGTATAAACCCCGTGGTCGCGCCAACTCTGCAGCATGATGCGGTAATCGGTGATTTTGTTCTGGCGTTTTTTGGCCGCGATCAAATTATCTGGATTGATATTTTCAAGCCCGATGAAGGCGCGCCGCACGCCAGCTTTGGCGGCCTTATCAATGAAATTTGGAATCTTGTGACATAATGTGTCAACCTGAATGATCATTTTGACTTCAAGTTTTTCACGCTCTTTGAGTTCGATCAAACGATCAAAAAAGGCTTCCCAGTTTTTATTGCGGGCGAGATTATCATCGGTCACAAAAAACAGGTGGATGCCTTGGGCATGATTTTCACGCACAATGGCTTCCAAATCATCGGGTGTGCGGAAGCGGCTTTTACGGCCTTGAACATTGATGATGGTGCAGAAAGAACACTGATAGGGGCAGCCACGGCCGAGATCAAAGCTTGATCTGCTATCGGCACTCAAGCGCAGTTCTGCGGCAGGCAATGTTGGCCAAGGTTGACCTTCAAGACTTGGTAAATCATTGAGAAAATTATAGAGCGGTTTCAGTGTTCCATTCCAGGCATCCTTCAACACCTCATCAAGGCGGCCTTCCTCAGCTTCGCCAGCAAACAATGAAATGCCCGAAGCTTGTGCCGCAACAATTTCTGCCGGAAGCTCTGGCAGCATTGAAATGCACCCCGAAATGTGAAAGCCACCCAGCATCACAGGCAGGCCTGCATCAAGAAAGGGCTTGGCCAAATCAATGGCTCTGGGAAATTGATTGGATTGAACCCCGACCAGACAAATGAGGCCTTTGCCGCCGGAGCTTTTGATTTCGCTGATTATGCGCTGGGGGCGAATGCGCTGGTTGGTTTCATCATAAGTTTTGAGTTTGATTTCAACATTTTCACCAAGCACGTTGCGCTGCGCGCAATCGCGGCCAAGGCCATAAAGAGCCGCCAATGTGTTGGAAGGAATGATCGAACGAACCCAGGTGATGGGGTAGCCATCGCTATCATAGCGCGATGGCTTTATCATGATAACAGTCAGTGAAGTCGAACCATTCGCAATTGCCATATCAATATCCTCGGAAGGCTGTGTTTGGCGGTAAATAAACGGGTCTTATTTCTGAGCTAAACCGTATCGTTGTTTGGAGTGCCCTACAAGTTAAAAAATCTTGACGTTGAGTAGTTTGGTTTTATGACGGAAGTATGAGTGGGAATTGGTGATAGATCAATATTTAACGGGATGACAACAAGCAGTATATTACCGTGTCGCCTCTTCCAAGAACAATTCTCTTAATTTGCGCACCACTGGCCCCACTTGGCCGCCGCCGATTCTATGGCCATCAATTTCTGTAATGGGCATCACGAATTGCGATGCGCTTGTTAAAAACGCTTCGTCAGCTTTATAGGCTTCTTCGGGGGTGAACAGGCGTTCTTCAATTTCTACAGCGTGGTCTTTGGCCAAGCGGAAGAGGGCGCGTCTGGTGCAGCCGGCTCGAATTCTGTTGCTGAGCGGGCGCGTGATGATTTTATTGCCGATCACGATATAGGCGTTCGACGATGTGCCTTCGGTTATATAACCATCTTCCACCATCCAGCCTTCAGCCGCACCTTTTTCGTAAGCATCTTGTTTGCCCAGCACGGGGGCGAGCAGCATGATGGATTTAATATCTCTGCGCAGCCATCTAATGTCGGGCGTGGTCACCACTTTCACACCGGTTTTGGCATTGGGGTTATCGACCAGCTTCATCACTTGCGGGAAGGCCACCAGCGATGATTTTATATCTTTGGGAAAATTGAACATGCGGTCAGCAACGCCTCTGGTCACCTGCATGTAAATTATACCTTCCGTAAGGCTATTCCTTGCGATGATTTCAGTGTGGACTTTGGTTAACTCTTCCTTGCTGCAGGGCCAGGCCATTTTGAGTTCACTCAATGACCGATCGAGGCGCTCCATGTGCGGATCATAATCGACGAGTTTGCCATTGATCACAGGGGTGACTTCATAGACACCATCAGCGAACAGAAAGCCGCGATCAAAGATCGAAACCTTGGCTTCAGTCTCGGGCAGATATTCACCATTCACATAAGCAATACGGGCCATTTTTCGTTCCTTGTTTGTGCGGCTGATTCCGCACTGCACACCTTGGGGGTTGGTTTAATAGATGCCGCCCGCTAGAAGCAAGCCATCGTTAATAACGCGCAAGGTTACTCGTGAAGTCAAAAATAACGGACAGTGCCATTCAGGCCATGTTGGAGCGAGAAACCAAGCTCTATGTCCAACGCAACCCCAAATCTCAGGCGCTCTCCGTGAAGGCTTCAAACCATTGGCTGCGTGGCGTTCCCATGCATTGGATGGTGGATTGGGGCCTGCCGTTTCCGCTGTTTGTGGAATGGGCGCGCGGCGCCACAATGACTGATGTTGATGGCCATAATTATGCTGATTTTTGTTTAGGCGACACTGGGGCCATGTTTGGCCATGCGCCGAAGGTGGTGGCTGATGTTTTGGCTGCTGAGGCGCAGAATGGCTTTACCACCATGCTGCCTTCGCCCGATGCGATTGAAGTGGGCGCATTGCTGGAGGATCGTTTTGGTTTACCGTTCTGGCAAGTGACGGCCACCGCATCGGATGCCAATCGCGCTGTGCTGCGCTGGTGCCGTGCGGTGACCGGGCGGTCTAAAATTCTGGTGTTCAATCACTGCTATCATGGCTGTGTGGATGACACATTTGTAACTGCTGATAATGGCAGGGTTACCATGGTGGATGGATTGGTGGGGGAGCCGCGTGATTTGACGCTGCACACCAAAGTGGTTGAGTTTAACGATGTTGAAGCACTGGAAGCGGCCTTAGCTGATGGCGATGTAGCTTGCGTGTTGGCCGAACCCATTATGACCAATGTGGGCATGGTGTTGCCGGATGAAGGATTTCTTGAAAAGCTCCGTGCACTGACGATTAAATATGGCACGCTGTTGATTTTTGATGAAACCCATACGCTCTCATCAGGCCCACGCGGCTATTCCTATGGATTGAAGCCGGATGGCCTGGT
>JANYGE010000415.1 GCA_025362535.1 Hyphomicrobiales bacterium | reverse complement strand
GGGCGTTTTTCGCACCCTGTAGCCCCGCGCTTTTATGTGATGAGGTTGAATGATGCGGCGTGTCGTAATCACCGGCTTAGGAATGGTCTCACCATTAGCACCAAGTGTCGAAGGCACATGGAAGCGCTTACTTGCGGGTGAATCGGGCGCAGGTCCGATTACCAAGTTTGATGCCTCCGATCTTCCCGCTCGCGTTGCCTTTGAAGTTAAAAATGGTGATGGCACCAACAACACATTAAATCGCGATGAGTGGCTCGATACCAAAGATCAGCGACGCTTTGATGACTTTATTCAATTCGCTTTAATCGCCGCCAAACAAGCCATGGCCGATTCGGGCTACTCACCCAAAACCCCAGAAGAACAATATCGCGCTGGCGTGATGGTGGGCTCCGGCATTGGTGGGTTGCCCAGCATCAGTGAAACAACTTTGTTGTTGGCTGAAAAAGGCTACCGCAAGATCAGCCCATTCTTCATTCCGGGCTCTCTGATCAATTTGGCGTCTGGCCTCATCTCCATCAATTTCGGGCTTAAGGGTCCAAACTCTGCCGTGGTCACTGCTTGCTCTACTGGCGCACACGCCATTGGCGATGCGGCCCGCATTATTATGATGGACGATGCTGATGTGATGGTTGCAGGTGGCGCTGAAGCCACCATTTGCCGCATTGGCATTGCAGGTTTCATCGCCTGCAAGGCTCTGTCCACCGGATATAATGACACGCCCGAAAAAGCCTCACGCCCCTATGACAAAGACCGTGATGGCTTTGTGATGGGCGAGGGTGCTGGCGTTGTGGTGCTTGAAGCCTTGGAACACGCCCAAGCCCGTGGTGCGCGCATCTATGCCGAAGTGATTGGCTATGGCATGTCTGGTGATGCGTACCATGTTACAGCTCCCGCCGAAGATGGTGATGGCGCTTATCGCTGCATGAACGCCGCACTCCGCCGCGCTCAAATTCCGCCAAGCGAGCTTGATTATATCAATGCCCACGGCACATCGACCCCAATGGGCGATGAAATTGAGCTGCGCGCTGTGGAGCGCATGCTGGGCAATCACGCCGCCAATATGTCTATGTCATCAACAAAATCATCCACAGGCCATCTTTTGGGAGCCGCTGGAGCGATTGAAGCCATCTTCTCAACGCTGGCCATACGCGACAATATTTGCCCACCGACCATGAATTTGGACAATCCATCAGTTGAGACACCCATTGATCTTGTGCCAAAACTGGCAAAGAAAAAAGAGATCAACACAGTTCTGTCTAATTCTTTTGGTTTTGGTGGCACCAATGCATCCTTGATCTTGCGCCGATTTTCGGCATGATGCCCCCACGCTGGAGGCCAACTCTGGAGGACTATAACAGTTGAGCGACGACGAACCCCTTGATCGCCTGCCCGAGCCTTATCTGAATAAGGTGAGACGGCCAGTGTTGACTCGTGTGTTCGGCTCGCTGCTGATCTGGTTGCTGGCCCTCTCGGGGATTACGGCTGCGGTCATCTTCTGGGCCTTTGCCGCCTTCACGGCGCAAGGGCCGCTTCCGGCGCCCAAGATTATTGAAATTGCCAAAGGCCAAGACCGCACCACCATCGCTGTCGCCCTGCAAGATGCAGGTGTGATCTCTGACGCGTGCGTGTTCAGTGCCGCCGCCGCCATGCAAGCCCTGCGCGGCGCTAAACTCAAGGCGGGCGAATATGAATTCCCAGCCGGGGCCACCATGCAAGATGTCTTGGTCATCATCACATCTGGCCGCTTCCTGACTTATAAGGTTACCATACCCGAGGGCTGGACCACGCAAATGGTGGTGGCTAAATTGCAAGAGCAACCAGAGTTGGCCGGCGATGTTTCGACAGTTCCCGCTGAAGGTTCGATTTTGCCGGATACTTATGTTTTCCGCCGTGGCCTCACCCGCCAGAAACTCTTGCAAGATATGCAAGCCGCTGAAACAAAATTGATGGATGAACTCTGGGCCAAGCGCCCCGCCACAACAGCTTTGAAATCCAAAGAAGAGCTCCTCACCCTCGCTTCCATCGTTGAAAAAGAAACTGGCCTTGCCGAGGAGCGCCCGCAAGTGGCGAGCGTATTTATCAATCGTTTAAAGCAGGGCATGAAGCTGCAATCTGATCCCACCATTATTTATGGCCTCGTGGGCGGCAAGGGCAAACTTGATCGCCCCCTCACCAAGGCCGATATTGATGCCGCAACGCCCTATAACACCTATCAAATTTCTGGCCTGCCGCCAGGCCCCATTGCCAATCCTGGCCGCGCTGCTCTTGAAGCCGTGTTAAACCCTGCGGCCACGTCCTATTTATATTTCGTTGCCGATGGCACAGGCGGCCACGCTTTTGCAACGACGTTGGATGAGCACAATGCCAATGTGAGAAAGTGGCGCGCTCAGGAAAACACCCCTGATGCGCCCGTGGCTGCGGAGCAGACAGCCCCTGCCGCCAATGAAGTCGTGCCGCAGCCCTTGCCCGATGTGCCAACACCCGAGACGGCAACACCCAAGAAAGCTGCCATAAAACCTCCAGATAAAAGGCCGCTGGTCAAGAAATTTGTGGCCGAACCGGTCATTCCACCCGAGCCCACCGATGTCATTCCACCTGAGCCAACGCTTGATGAGCCAGTGGTTGTGGCACCAAAAAAACCAAAAAAGTAATTGAGAACATCATGACCATCGCCAGCATGACAGGCTTTGCCCGCAGCACGGGCGCACATGGCCATTTCACTTGGGCGTGGGAATTGAAGAGCGTCAACGGCAAAGCCTTCGATGCCAAGCTGCGCCTGCCGCAAGGCATGGACCATATTGAGCCGCAAGCCCGCGCCGCTTTGATGCAAGGTTTCAAGCGCGGCAATGTGCAGGCCGCTCTTTCCACCGCTGGCAATGAGGCCGAAGAAAAAATCGCCATCAATGAACTGGTTCTCAATAATTATATCGCACTGGCTGAAAAACTGCACACGCGATTGGGTGGCGCAAAACCCAGCACTGAATCTTTTCTCACACTGAAGGGCGTATTTGAATATGCCGTAGCCGAAGTGAGCGAAGAGGAACAAGCCAAGCTTGATGCTGAAATTCTCGCAACACTCAACGAAGCGATAAAGTCATTGGCAGTGGCCCGCCGCGAGGAGGGGGCTCGCCTGCTCGAAATTCTCTCGGCGCAGGTCACTCGCATTGAAGAGCTGACTTTAGCAGCGCGCGATAATCCCAGCCGCACGCCTGAAACCATTCGTGCCAGATTGAAGGACCAGGTGACACGGCTTCTCGAAACCGGGGCATTGTTTGATCAGGAGCGCCTGCACCAGGAAGCCGTGATCATCGCCACACGAGCCGATATTCAGGAAGAGGTGGACCGCCTCATCGGCCATGTCGAAGCCGCGCGCGACTTGTTGAAAAGCAAGGAGCCAGTTGGCCGCAAGCTCGATTTTCTGGCCCAGGAATTTAACCGCGAAGCCAACACGCTCTGTTCCAAAGCCGGCGATAAGGCGATGACAACCATCGGCCTAGAGCTTAAAACCACCATCGATCAATTGCGCGAGCAGGTGCAAAACATTGAGTAAAATTGCTAGACGCGGCCTCCTCTTCGTCATGTCCTCGCCATCGGGCGCAGGCAAAACCACCTTGTCGCGAAAGCTGATCGAAGCTGATAACAACATCGCCATGTCAATCTCAGTCACCACGCGAAAGCCTAGACCGGGTGAAGTCGATGGCAAAGATTATTATTTCATCAGCATCGAAAAATTTGAAAGCATGATTGCGGCAAAAGAACTTTTGGAATGGGCCAATGTCTTCGGCAATCTCTATGGCACGCCACGCAAACCCGTTGAGGATGCATTGGCACGCGGCCGCGATGTGCTGTTCGATATTGATTGGCAAGGCACGCAGCAGTTAGCCCAAGCCATGGAAGATGATCTGGTGCGCCTGTTCATTTTGCCCCCCAATGCTGACGCCCTGCGAACCAGATTAATCGGCCGCAACCAAGACGCCAGCAACGTGATCGCCAAACGCATGGCCGAAGCCGGCCGAGAAATCAGCCACTGGCCGGAATATGATTATGTGGTGGTGAATGAGAATGTTGATGAGGCCCACAAGGAAGTGGTGGCGATACTGATGGCGGAAAGATTAAAGCGCAGACGGCAGCTGGGGCTAACGGATTTTGTAAGAGGGTTGATGACGGGGTTGTGAAGGGCGTGAAAATTTTTAGAAAATCCCAAAGTTTATTTTGGTCACTTCTTTTGGACGGCATCACAGCCAGCTTTAACTTCTGAAATGAGTTGGTTCAATTGGGTGACAATTTTGTATTCGTCAAATAGTGGACCAGCGCCCCAACCAGAAGTCTTAAACTTTTCGACTATTGTCTCAGGCTTCAGTTTTCCAGTCCCTACATCTTCCAAATCAAGAACATCGGGCAGTTTTGAAATATCCAATATTGACGGAGCTTCCAAGAGTTCTTCTCTAGGCTTCAAACATAATTTCTTGCGAAGTTCCGATGGTAGTGCATCGAGCGGTAATTCGGCATTGGCTGTGTAAGTTGCAATTTGTTGATCCGCCCA
>JANYGE010000412.1 GCA_025362535.1 Hyphomicrobiales bacterium | reverse complement strand
GTATCCGCCAGCACCAAAAATTCATGGCTATCATCGCCGCCAATGGGGCCAGTGTCTGCCCGCATCGGCACCGCTTTAATGCCAAGCCGTGCGAAAGTTTTTAAATAGCTCACAAACATTTTATTGTAAGCGTGCTGGCCCGCTTCTCTGCTCACGTCAAAAGAATAAGCATCCTTCATCAAAAATTCGCGGCCACGCATCACGCCAAAACGCGGGCGCACTTCATCGCGGAATTTCCATTGGATGTGATAAAGATTGCGCGGCATATCTTTGTAAGATTGAATGCCAGAGCGGAAAATATCGGTGATCATTTCTTCATTGGTTGGGCCGTAAAGCAAATCACGATCTTGTCTATCTTTGATGCGCAGCATTTCTTTGCCGTAATCATCATAGCGGCCAGATTTGCGCCAGAGATCAGCTGACTGCAAAGTGGGCATGAGAACTTCTAGGGCCCCGGCCCGGTTCTGTTCTTCGCGCACAATCTGTTCGATTTTTTTTAAAACGCGAAAGCCCATAGGCAGCCAAGAATAACTGCCCGCCGCTTCCTGGCGCACCATGCCGGTGCGCAGCATCAATTTGTGCGAGGCGATTTCCGCTTCTTTGGGATCATCGCGAAGCACAGGCATAAAATATTGCGAAAGGCGCATGAGAATCTATGGTTCCTTAGAGTTTCGCGCCCTTTTAAAGCTTTGAGGTTTTTAGGCAAGGCAGGGCTTTTGGTGCCTAAAATATTTAGCTTGGCAAACGATCAATTTTCTGGCTAATTCGCGCCAGACGAAAACTCACTATGTGGGCCTAAGTCTAGGGAGAAACGAATTGAGCTGGCGCTGTCAAAGCCGCCGCCAATCTGAAGTCCGCAAGAACTTCAGCAAATATAAGAGAAACTCAAGAATTGGCGGAATCTTCGGGTTCCGCCTTTTTTAATCGTGGAGCTTGTAGATGAACTTTATTCCTGATCACGCCACGTTGCTTGCTTATACGTTGGCATCATTTCTGCTGTTCATAACCCCAGGGCCAGACATGAGCTTGTGGCTCTCCAAGACCATAACATCAGGGCGTAATTCTGGACTTGCATCAGTTGCAGGAACCAATGTGGGCTGTATTGTCCACACGCTGCTGGCGGCCTTTGGTGTGTCTGCTTTGATTGCCGCTTCGCAAACGGGATTTATGATTCTCAAAATTGTCGGCGCTGGCTATTTGCTGTGGCTGGCCGTGGATGCCATTCGCCATGGCTCCTCGCTCAATGTGGGCAATGTGGATAAGAAACCCACGACGATGCTGAGCAGTTTCATTCTGGGCATCAGCGTCAACATGACCAACCCCAAAGTGGTGTTGTTCTTCATCACCTTCCTGCCGCAGTTCGTCTCCGCCACAGATCCGCATGTGACAGCAAAGCTTTTGTTCCTCGGCATTTATTTCGTGGTGATCAACATTCCGCTCTCGATTGCTATGATCTTTGGTGCCGAGAAATTAGTGACCTGGCTAAAAAACAAACCGCGCGTGATGCGCGCCATTGATTACACGTTCGCTGGCGTGTTTGCTATCTTCGCATTGAAGATCGCCTTTACGCAGGGGCGTTCGTGATTTCACATTTCTGGAGTGTGGCGAGAGATAGCTGAAGCAGCGTACGGCGTCAAGGAATAAATTGATAAAATAAAAGGGCCGCAAAATCTGCGGCCCTTTTTTCGTCTGTCAAAACCTTAGTGTGCTCTCGCACCTTCGCTTAACCGTTCAGCTGCAACGCGCGCTGCGGCTGCGGCTTCTTCGGCAACTTCATCCCAGATGATCGCTTCGGGCATGCGCACAAGTGCATGCACCAACACATCATCCATCATCGTAACCGGAACGATTTCCATGCCATTTTTAACCGATGGTGGAATGTCAGCCAAATCTTTGACGTTCTCAATCGGGATCATCACTTTCTTGATGCCACCACGCAGGGCCGCATAAAGTTTTTCTTTCAGACCACCGATAGGCAGCACCCTGCCCCGCAACGTGATTTCACCCGTCATAGCTATATCTTTGCGCACGGGAATTCCCGTCAACACCGATATAATGGCCGTAGCCATGGCGATGCCTGCTGATGGGCCATCCTTGGGTGTTGCACCTTCCGGCACATGCACGTGGATATCCTTCTTATCAAACATCGGTGGCTTTACACCAATGGCTGGGGCACGGCTGCGCACATAAGACGAGGCGGCGGAGATTGACTCCTTCATCACATCTTTCAGATTGCCAGTCACCGTCATTTTGCCTTTGCCGGGCATCATGAGAGCTTCGATGGTGAGAAGCTCGCCACCCACCTCGGTCCAAGCCAAGCCAGTCACAACACCCACTTGATCATCACCTTCGGCCATGCCGTGCTTATATTTCTGCACGCCAAGATATTTCTGCGCCAATTCCGCATCAACCTTGACCTTCTTTTTCTTGTTGGTCATCAGGTCTTTCACGGCCTTGCGGGCCAGCGTGTTCACTTCGCGCTCCAAATTCCGCACACCAGATTCGCGGGTGTAGCTTTGGATCACTTCGGTAACAGCATCAGTTGTGACTTCAAATTCCTTCTTGTCGAGGCCGTGATTTTCCATGGCTTTGGGAACAAGATGGCGCTTGGCAATCTCAGCTTTTTCTTCTTCGGTGTAACCAGCAAGGCGAATGATTTCCATGCGGTCCAGCAAAGCAGGCGGAATGTTCAGCGTGTTTGAGGTGGTCACAAACATCACATTCGACAAATCATATTCCACTTCAAGATAGTGGTCCATGAATGTGCCGTTTTGTTCTGGATCCAACACTTCAAGCAAAGCAGCCGAAGGATCGCCACGGAAATCCATGCCCATCTTGTCGATCTCATCAAGCAAGAAAAGTGGGTTGGATTTCTTGGCCTTCTTCATCGACTGGATGATCTTGCCAGGCATCGAACCAATGTAAGTGCGGCGATGGCCCCGAATTTCGGATTCATCACGAACACCACCTAAGCTCATGCGCACAAATTCGCGGCCAGTGGCTTTGGCGATGGATTTGCCAAGTGAGGTTTTACCCACACCTGGAGGACCAACGAGACACAGAATTGGCCCGCGCATTTTATTGGTACGGCTTTGCACCGCGAGATATTCGATGATGCGTTCTTTGACCTTGTCCAAACCAAAGTGATCCGTATCCAAAACGCCTTGGGCAAATTCGAGATCAGTTTTCACCTTGCTCTTCACACCCCACGGAATGTTCAAAAGCCAATCCAGATAATTGCGCACCACTGTGGCTTCCGCCGACATGGGGCTCATCTGGCGCAGCTTCTTCACTTCAGCTTCAGCGCGTTCGCGGGCTTCTTTGGAGAATTTCGTGTCAGCTATCCGTTTTTCGAGTTCGCCGATCTCATCCTTCTCGCCTTCGCCATCGCCCAATTCTTTTTGAATGGCCTTCATTTGCTCATTCAAATAATATTCGCGTTGGGTCTTTTCCATCTGGCGCTTGACGCGGCCACGGATACGCTTTTCAACCTGCAGAACTGAAATTTCG
>JANYGE010000407.1 GCA_025362535.1 Hyphomicrobiales bacterium | reverse complement strand
AGCGGCATTGCCAGCGCTTTGTACTCTCGCCAAATCACAATCCGGAATAAGTCCCAGCACCATGGCATATTTCATGTCGATGTGGCTGCCAAACGCACCAGCCAATCTGATCTTGCCCACCGTCTGAATGTCCAACTTATCCATCAGCAAGCGCACACCCGCATAGAGCGCGGCCTTGGCCATTTGAATGGCGCGCACGTCATTCTGCGTCACACGAATGGTTTGCTCGCCCTCGCGGATCACATAATTGAAGGTGCGCTTGTGAGACTCGATGCGCGAGCTCTGCGCAGCCATCGCACCATCCACCAAACCATCTTGGCTGATAATGCCTGCGAGATACATTTCGGCCACGGCTTCAATAATGCCGCTGCCGCAAATTCCCGTCACGCCTGTTGATGCGATGGCCTCTTCAAAGCCAGCTTCATCACTCCATAACTCGCAGCCAATCACGCGGTAGCGCGGCTCGAGTGTGACGGGATCAATGCGCAGGCGTTCGATAGCGCCGGGGGCCGCGCGCTGCCCGCTGGAAATTTGTGCGCCTTCAAAGGCGGGGCCTGTGGGGGAGGAGCAGGCGAGCAATCGCGCCTTGGAACCCAGCACGATTTCCGCATTGGTGCCCACATCCACACACAGCATAATTTCATCCGATTCATGTGGCGCTTCGGAGAGCACCATGCCTGCTGCATCGGCGCCCACATGGCCCGCGATGCAGGGCAGCACGTAAGCATAAGCACCCGCATTGAGTTTGAAATCCATCTCGCGGGCTGGGAAGGTAAGCGGCAGGCCAGTGGCCAGCGCAAAGGGAGCACCTCCCAGTTCGGTGGGATCAATGCCGAGGAACAGATGATGCATGACAGGGTTGCCCACCAGCACCACTTCCATCATGTCATTGAGGTCCACGCCCGCTTGCTTGCCCACTTCTTCGGCAAGCTGCTGCAAGGCCACGCGAATGGCCGTGGTCATTTCTTTTTCGCCGCCGGGGTTCATCATCACGTAAGAAACCCGGCTCATCAGATCTTCACCAAAGCGGATTTGCGGGTTCATCAAACCAGCACTGGCCACCACTTCACCTGTTGAAAGGTTAGTAAGATGCGCTGCAATGGTGGTGGAGCCCACGTCGATCGCTATGCCGAAGGCCTTGTCATGGAAGCCCGGCCAGATCGACACAAGGCGATTGCCACCACCGGGTGCTCGCGAATAAACCGCACAGGTAATTTTCCATTCACCTTTGCGCAACATTTTTTGCAAATCAGCAATGATCGGCAACTCCGCCGTCACATTTTCAACCGCCCATTGCTCGCGCAGCGCAATGTAAACCCGCTCCAAATCGGAGGAGGGCTTGTGCATGTCTGGCTCTTCAACCTCAATGAAATAAAGCTTGGTGGCGGGATCAAGCTCTATCGCCCGCGTATCGGCTTCCTTGCGCACCACCTGCTTGTGCACCTGAGATTCCGGCGGCACGTCAATAACCAGATCACCTTGGATTTTAGTCTGGCAGGAAAGGCGGCGGCCAGCGGCCAAGCCCCGCAAGCGGTCATAGCGTTCTTCAACTTGGCTGAACGCGCTCACATGATCGCCAGCCGAGGTAATGCCATGCTTGGCAAATTCACCCTCGCCCACATTAATCTGGCAGCGCCCACAAATGGCGCGGCCCCCACACACCGAGTCGATATCCACGCCGAGTGCGCGTGCCGCCTGCAGCACCGGTGTACCAAGCGGAAAGCGCCCCCGTTTGCCGGAGGGTGTGAAGACGATGAGGGGGTTCTGGTCTGTCATGATGGCCTGTGTGATCTCTGCAGCGACGGATTATACGAAACTGCGAACGGCGGGAACCCTAAAATACGACAGGTTTGCTCTGCTAAGTTCCCTCTTGAGTTAGCACTGTCTTTGCCACAGTCTCGTGGCATTGTCAGAGCCTGAATCGCCATGGGAGCCAGACTGTGTGGGACATTATATGCTTGGGTGAATTATTCATCGATCTGATGCCGCACGCTAAAGTCGAAGGCAAATGGCTCTATTCGCCAAGCCCCGGTGGTGCACCGGGAAATGTCGCCGTGGGTCTGGCGCGTTTAGGCCATAAGGCGCTCATGCTGAGCCGGGTCGGCGATGATGCCTTCGGCAGGCTTATTGTAAATGCGCTGCAAACCTATGGTGTGGATGTTTTCGGAATCGCATTCTCGCGTGAAGAGAAAACCGCTCTTTCTGTCGTCACCCTTGGTGAAGACGGTGATCGCGCATTCATGTTCTATCACGATCATCCGGCTGATTTGCATATTGATCCCAAAACCGTAACTCACCGAGAAATCGTGCAAGCCAAGATTCTGCATATCGGCGTATTGCCGCTATCGGCACCCCAATCAGGCGCAGCCCAGCGCAAAGCTATGGACATTGCGGATGCATCTCGGCTACCAATTTCCTGCGATGTGAATTTTAGGCCAGACCTGTGGTCAGATCGGAATGCAATGCTCGCTGCGGGTCGTTTTATTATATCACGATCAGCAATTGTGAAAGTGAGCGAAGAGGAATTATTGGCCCTTGGAGGCACAGGCACACTGGATGAAAGGGTTGCTGCACTGTGGCATGACAAGTTGGAGCTTTTTTCAGTCTCGCTGGGCGCGCAAGGGGCCGTGTTATATTCACGCGAAGGAAAGCACACATGTGCGGCATTTGTAGTGAATGCTATCGACACAACGGGTGCCGGCGATGCCTATACTGCCGCAGTTCTTTCAGGATATCTGAAGGATGGCCTTGAGCAATCGCTCGAGGAGCTGGTAAAATCGGCCTGTGCAGCAGGAGCACTTGCAACAACCAAAAAAGGCGCCATGGAAAGCCTCCCGAACTCGACTGATATTAAACAACTGCTGAACCAGCAAAAGCCGACAGTCAGTTTCCTGCCGCGAATTTAGGGTTAGGCAGATAAGCTACAGCGCCGCTTCTCTCCACCACAATTTGGCGCATACCGCGTGTGACAATCACATCATAGTCATGGCCCGCATCTTGGTTGCAGCACCACACGAAAATCAGCGGCTGTTCACCCGTATTGATGGAACGATGCGCCCAATCAGGCGGGATGAAAGCACAGACACCAGGCTTCATCTCAACTGAGCGCATTTCACCTTGGCGGGATTGCATCAGTAAAACGCCTTCGCCACTTTGGGTGTAATAAATCTCACCTCTGTCAGGCCGTTCATGGAAATGACCGCGCGTCATGAAATACTCATCGCCGATGCGCCCGGGAGACATAGTCGTAGTGCCGAAGAAAATATCGGCACCGGGTTCACGATATTCGATGACGGTATAGGCAACAGCGTCACCCTGCCTGGCAAGCCTTGCATCAAACTCTGCGCCATCGTGATAAATACTGCGAAGTTCGCTCAGGTGCTTAGTGTAAGTCCCGGTGTTCGGACTCACAGCACCAGTCTTCGGATCAATCGTAACGCCAGCTGGAAACAAAGCCCTCTCCTCCAAAAATTCATCCGCAGAGGTAACGCTGCTCCAGAATTTCTGTCAAGCGATCTTGCCAATGATTAGCGGCGGCGTCTTTCCTCCCGGGCCTTGCGGCGGGCTTCAATATCTTCATTGCTGGAAACTTCGCCAGCCGCTTGTGCTGCCTTCGAAGGGCCAGCGGTCATTTCGCGGAACTTGTTGGTCCAGAATTTGCAGTTCAAATCAGTACCGTTTAAAACATTGGCACCAAAAATCGCATGCATATCTTCAGGGTGCAGCGGATTCATAATCGCTGATGTCATGCCATGTGAAGCCGCCATGGCAAGGAAGTAACCTGTCAACGCGCGGCGGTTCGGCATGCCGAAGGAAATGTTGGAGGCCCCGCACGTGGTGTTCACTTTCAATTCTTCACGCAGGCGGCGCACCAGGCGAAACACCTGTTGGCCAGCCGTGCCCATCGCGCCAATTGGCATCACCAAAGGGTCCACCACAATGTCCCATGGCTTAATGCCAAAATCAGCAGCACGGTTCACAATTTTGCGCGCCACTTCAAAGCGCACATCTGGGTCTTCGCTTATGCCAGTTTCATCATTGGAGATAGCAACGACGGGAACATTGTATTTCGCAATGAGAGGTAAAATCGCTTCAAGCTTTTCTTCTTCACCCGTCACGGAATTTACCAGAGGGCGGCCACGCGCGGTTTCAAGGCCAGCTTTCAAAGCCGAAGTCACCGAGCTATCAATGCACAGCGGAATATCAGTCATTGATTGCACGATTTCCAAAGTCTGGCGCATCAGCGGCGGCTCAGTTTCATTGGGGTTCACAGCGGTCACGCCAGCGTTCACGTCCAAGATATGTGCGCCCGCAGCAACCTGCGCCAACACATCGGCAATCACCGTTTCAAAATTGCCCGCTTGCATTTCAGCTGCCAGCTTCTTGCGGCCTGTGGGGTTAATGCGCTCTCCAATAACGGTGAAAGGGCGATCAAAGCCAATAATATGTTCGCGGGTGGCGGAGGCAACGAGTGTATGGGTCATGATGAGGCTTTCCCGCCAGTGGCGATAAGGGCTTTGATTTTCTCTTGTGTATAATGCGATTCGAGATCTGTTTTGGCTTTTTCAACTTCGGCAATCATATCATCAGAAACCGCCACAGGCTCACTGCGCCGCCAGTCATTCAGATAATCGTCAGACTGCGTCGCACCCGAGCGCATGGCCGCCATATCAATGGCCTCCATAAAGCGATTGTCCAACATGCGCTTTTCTTCCTTGCGGCCAATTTTAACCGAAACTGCTGAAGGAATATCGCGCCAATAGGTGATGATAAGATTTGCCATGTGTGGTCTATGCCCTGTTCTGAAAGCGGCGTGTAGCGCAAAAACGACACGGAGGAAAGAGCGGCGAACAGCTCAGCTTTAAGCAAGTTTGGGTGATTAGCTTGCCATTTCGGGTAACTGACATATCAGTTACAGAATCAGCCCATATTTAGCGCCGCTGATTGTGTGCAAAAGGAGTTGGAAATGAGAATTAATTTTAAGTCAATTTGCTTTGGTGCGGCACTTATGTTTGCTGCAACAAGTGGCGCGCATGCCGATATCAAGGTTGGTGTGGCCGCTGAACCCTATCCCCCGTTTACGTCCAAGGATGCCACTGGAAAATGGGTGGGCTGGGAGATTGATTTGATTGATGCTCTCTGTGCGCAACTGAAAGAAAAATGTGAGATCACTGAAACTGCATGGGATGGTATTATTCCAGCCCTCACGGCAAAAAAGATTGACGTGATTTTGGCGTCGATGTCGATTACGGACAAGCGCAAAGAGGCAATCAATTTTTCAAATCCTTATTACAATGCCGCTCCGCTGATGGTGGGTGCTAAGAATGGCGATAGCGACATCACCCCCGAACATCTGAATGGCAAAACCATTGGCGTTCAGGCGGCCACCATTCATGCGGCCTATCTGGATAAATATTTCGCCAAAACGGCAACCATTAAAACCTACCAAACCCAAGATGAAGCCACCCAAGATTTGGCCGCAGGTCGTGTGGACTATGTCCTAGCCAATGGTCTGGCGCTGGATAGTTTTCTGAAAGGTGACCAAGGCGGTTGCTGTGAAAGCAAAGGTGCGGTGCCTCCTGATGATGCTATCCTCGGTCAAGGGGCTGGTCTCGGTTTGCGCAAGGAAGATACAGAGCTTGCGCAAAAACTGAATGCCGCATTAAGCGCCATCGCAGCCCAAGGCGAGATTGAAAAAATAACCGCAAAATTCGGGCTGACTGGTGAGCTGATTATACCCACCAAATAGAGACTAAGCCTCTAACCAATAATATTTCTAACCCGCAGGCTTGCAACATCCTCTATGCCCAAAAGATCATGGAGGATTTTTTCTGTGTCGGCACCCAATCTTGGTGCAACCCTCTCATATTCAATCGGCGTTTCCGACATGATGATGGGATTGGCGATGCCCGGCACTTGAATGCCATCATCGCGTGTCTGGCCAATTTGAAGCCCACGCGCCAAAACTTGGGGATCAGCAAACACTTGATCAATAGTATTGATCGGGCCGCAAGGAACGGCGGCGGATTCGAAGGCTGAAACCCAATGGGCGGTGGTTTGCTTTTTCATCGCAGGGAGAAGTTGCGGGATGAGTTCAGCGCGGCCCTCCACACGGCCCCGGTTGGTGGCGAATTTCGCATCAACCGTGACTCCAATAATTCGGCAATACTCGGCAAACTGCCGATCATTGCCCACCGCCACGATCATATGGCCATCGGCCGTTTCAAAGGTTTG
>JANYGE010000402.1 GCA_025362535.1 Hyphomicrobiales bacterium | reverse complement strand
TCGATGGTGAAGAACATGCCAGGCTTTAATTCTGCGCCTTCACCCATTTTGCCATAATGCAGCACATTGGGTTGATCATGGAATTGTCGGCCAAGGCCATGGCCGCAGAAATCACGCACCACCGAGCAGCGCTCACGTTCGGCATAGGTTTGAATGGCATAGCCGATATCGCCTAAATGCGCGCCGGGCTTCACCATGGCGATGCCCCGCATCAGGCTTTCATAAGTCACTTCAATCAGGCGTTCAGCAGCGCGCGGAATCTCGCCCACGCCATACATGCGGCTGGAATCGCCATGCCAGCCATCAACGATGAAGGTGACATCGATATTGAGAATCTCGCCATCGCGTAGCGGCTTGTCATTGGGAATGCCGTGGCAGACCACATGATTGATGGAGGTGCAGCAGGCTTTGCGATACCCACGATAATTCAAAGTGGCGGGCAGAATTTTATGATCAGCCGCAAATTCCATTAAGAAATTGTCGATAGCGTCGGTGGTTGTGCCCTCTTTGATAAGCGGGGTTACTTCATCCAGAGCTATGGCCGTCAAGCGGCCAGCTTTGCGCATGGCCTCAAAGTCTTCTGGCTTGTGGCGTTTGATGATTGGAGCGGTTTGCGTTTTTGTCATAGGGCCATTTTGTCAGGGCTTTTGCGCTGGGTCAATGTGATCGTGTATAGAGGCCAAAAGGAATCATTATGACCAAAGCTCCCACTGCGGCTGTATTGCTCATTGGCAATGAAGTTCTATCCGGCCGCACCAAAGATAAAAACCTTGGTTTTATTGCCGATTATCTGGCTGCATTGGGCATTGATCTGCTCGAAGCGCGGGTGGTGGCCGATGACGAAGCTGATATTATTGCTGCCGTGAATGCGTTGCGCGCGCGTTACACCTATGTGTTTACCACAGGCGGCATTGGCCCCACCCATGATGACATCACATCTGAATGTATTGCCAAGGCGTTTGGGGTTGGCATTTCGCATCATCCCGAAGCGGTTGAAATTCTGCTGGCTTATTTCAAAGAGAATGGGCGTGAACCCAATGAGGCGCGCCTGCGCATGGCGCGCGTGCCTGATGGGGCCACGCTGATCGAGAACCCCGTTTCAAAAGCGCCGGGGTTCCGCATGGAAAATGTGTTTGTAATGGCTGGCGTTCCCAAGATCATGCAAGCCATGATGGATAAGATCGCGCCACAGCTTGTGAGGGGTGCGATTGTGCAGTCACGCACCATTGTGTTTCAGGGTGGCGAGGGCGATGTGGCTAAACCGCTTAAGGACATCCAAGATCGCTTTGGTGACGTGACGATTGGCTCATATCCGTTTGAATCGCCACAAGGCTTTGCAACGAATTTGGTATTGCGTTCGCGTGATGCAGCAATGTTAGACCAAGCGGTTGCAGAAGTGAGTGCAGCGGCTGCGCTGCTGGTGCAGGAGGGCAAGGCTAGAGGTTGGTCGCTGGCTTAAGCTGCCAGCGCCTTTTTCACTTTCTCGGTCAGGTCATTGCGGGTGAAGGGCTTGTTCACCAGTTCAATGGTGTCTGGCAAATCCTGCATTTGGCGAACTGAGCCTGGCGCATAGCCTGACATGAAGAGGATGCGCAGATCAGGTCGCAGTTTAATGGCTTTGGTTGCGAGCTCAGGGCCATTCATGCCGCCCGCCATAATCACATCTGAAAGGACAAGATCAATATCGCGGATATCGTCAATCATTTTCAGGCCGTCATGGCCATTGGTGGCGGTGATGATTTCGAAACCCATTTCTTCGATCATGGCGGCGGCCACTTCACGAACGGATTCATTATCCTCGACAACCAGCACTTTGAGTTTTTTCGTTGGGGCGGCTTCGGCCGCTATGGCGATTGTGGCGCCAAGTTTACGCTGCAAATGCTCTTGTAATTCAGCCGGGCGCTGCACAGGGCTGGTATTTTCTGAGGCCTTTAGTTTTGGCATATAGAGTTTTACGGCGGTGCCGTGGCCCACTTCAGAATAGATTTTCACATGGCCACCAGATTGTTTTACGAAGCCGTAAATCATCGAAAGGCCAAGGCCGGAACCTGCTTCTGGGCCTTTGGTGGTGAAGAAGGGCTGGAATACTTTTTCAATATTTTCTGGAGCGATGCCAATGCCAGTGTCCGTTACGGCAATTTCAACATAATCACCTGGTGTTACCTCTTCATTGCTCTCGCAATATTCCTTATCCAAAGTGCGGTTGGCACTTTCGATAATCAGATTGCCGCCCTTTGGCTTCATGGCGTCGCGCGCATTGATAGCGAGATTGAGGATTGCGGTTTCCAACATGGTCTGGTCGGCCTTGATCGGCCAGAGATCGGTTGCCGGCATGATCTTAAGTTCAACCGTGGCGCTGATGGCCTGCTTCAACATGCCTTCCATGCGGAAGAGCAGATCATTTACGCTCAGTTCTTTGTTCTGCAGGGTTTGCTGACGCGAGAAAGCGAGCATACGCTTGGTCAAGTCTGAGCCTTTGTCTGCTGCTTCAATAGCCGCACGGATGCGTTTCAAAGCTCGCTCATCATTCTTTACAATTTGCTCGACGAGCTGCAGGTTGCCCATCACCACCATCAACAGATTGTTGAAGTCATGCGCAATGCCGCC
>JANYGE010000409.1 GCA_025362535.1 Hyphomicrobiales bacterium | reverse complement strand
CCACCATGCTTATAATAATGCAAATCCGATCCGCAAATGCCACCGCGCTTAATAGCAACTGCAATCTGCCCGGCACCCGGTTTTTCTTCTGTACGTTCTTCAATGCGCAGATCCAGCGCCTGATGAATGACAATCGCCTTCATGCAAATACCGGCGTGAGGAGAGGCTTGCCCGCAAAATGAGCCGCCAAATTATCGCGCACCAATTTACCCATGGCTTTTCGTGTGTCCAATGTGGCACTGCCAATATGAGGCAACAGAACCACATTATTGAGCTTCGCAAAGCGCGTATCAATTTTGGGCTCATTTAAAAACACATCAAGACCCGCACCTTTGATCACACCATTCTGAAGTGAATGCAAAAGCGCTGCTTCATCAACCACAGAACCACGCGCAATGTTGATGAAATAACCTTCTGGCCCGAGAGCAATGAGGGCGGCCGAACCGATCATCGCTTTCGAAGCTGCTCCGCCGGCAACTGCCGCTACAAGATAATCACATTGCGCCGCCAGCGCCTCAACCGTTTCGCAATAATGATAAGGCACATCCAAGCGCTTGTTGCGGTTATGATAGGAGATTTCCATGTCAAAACCTGAAGCGCGTTTTGCAATGGCCATGCCGATGCGGCCAAGCCCCACAATGCCCATGCGCTTGCCAAAAAAGCGCGAAGTGAGCGGCATGGTCGAACTGTTCCAACTGCCATCGCGCACGAAAACATCAGAATCTGGAATTTTGCGAGTCACGGCCAGACACAAAGCAATCGCCAAATCGGCAACATCACCTGTCAGAACATCGGGGGTGTTTGAAACTTTGACGCCGCGCGCCTGCGCTGCCGTCAAGTTGATCGCATCGGTGCCCACACCAAAACAGCCAATCATTTCAAGATTTGGCAAAGCCTCAATCAATTCAGCTGAAGCTCCCAAATCCCCGCGTGTGGCAATGGCGCGAATATCTTCGGCATGGCGGTTGATGTAAGCATCCCTGTCGTCAACCAGCCAAAGCTTATGTACTTGGTAAGCCGCCTCAAGGGCGGGCATTTCCCAATCTGGATAGGGGCCAATCATCAACACGTCAGGTTTTTTCATTTGCAACTTGTCTCTAAAAAGGTTTCACTCTCATCCATGACAATGAAGCTTTTTAATCTCGCGGGCAAGCGCGCTTTGATCACAGGCTCCAGCCAAGGCATAGGCTTTGGTTTGGCCAAGGGCATGGCTGAGGCCGGAGCAGAAATTATATTAAACGGCCGCGATGCAGTAAAACTCCATGCTGCAGCAAATGAATTGAGGGCACACGGTCACAAAGTGAGCGAAGCAGTCTTTGACGTAACATCACATGATTTCGTCACCGAGGCTGTGGACAAGCTTGACGCGCATGGCCCCATTGATATTCTTGTTAACAATGCTGGAATGCAATTCCGCAGCCCCCTTGAAGATTATCCGCCTGAAAAGTTTCGAGAGCTTTTCCGTGTGAATGTGGAAAGCGTGTTCCTCGTGGCACAAGCCGTGGCGCGCCACATGATCAAGCGCAAAGCTGGCAAGATCATTAATATCTGCTCGGTGCAAAGTGAACTGGGCAGGCCGTCGATTGCACCTTACACGGCCACCAAGGGCGCTGTAAAAATGCTCACCAAGGGCATGTGCGCGGATTGGGCCAAACATAATATTCAAATTAATGCCATTGGCCCCGGTTATTTCAAAACGCCTTTAAATCAAGCCTTGGTTGATAATCCTGAATTTTCATCGTGGCTGGAAAAGCGCACTCCAGCGGGTCGTTGGGGTGATGTGGAGGAGCTTGTGGGTGCTGCTGTATTCTTGGCATCAGACGCTTCATCATTCATCAACGGACACATTTTATATGTCGATGGTGGCATCACCAGTGTCCTCTAAAGACTTCTCAGGTGCCATTGTTGTGATGGGTGTGGCCTCTTGCGGCAAAACTTCGGTTGGCGAATTACTGGCAGAAAACTTAAACGCTCGCTTCATTGAAGGCGATAGACTTCACCCCGCAGCTAATGTTGCGAAAATGTCGGCCGGAAATCCTTTGTCCGATGAAGACCGCTGGCCTTGGCTCAAAGCAATTGGCGAAAATCTGGCAGACAATGAAGCAGCAGTGGCCTCTTGCTCAGCCTTGCGCCGGGTTTACCGTGAAGCCATCACCAAGGCCGCACAGCGCCCGGTCCATTTTATTTATTTGCACGGCAGCCGCGAATTGCTCGAACAGCGGATAGGGGCAAGAAAAGGCCATTTCATGCCAGCCTCATTGCTTGATAGCCAACTAAGAACTCTGGAAGAGCCCGCTGCAGATGAGCGGGCGCTAAGATTGGATATTGCTTTGTCAGTGCCAGAATTGGCCACCCAAGCTAAGGAATGGCTGCTTCTGCAAAATCCTTAGTTATTCGTTCCCGCCCAAGGTCCGTGGAACGCACCCTCTTCGCCAATGCGCTCGAAGCCATGCGCGCCAAAGAAATCGCGTTGGGCCTGAATGAGATTGGCGGTGCCACGGGCTTGGCGGTAAGTATCGAAATAGCTGAGCGCGTTTGAAAGCGCTGGAGCCGGTTCACCAGCCAAAGCAGCTTGAGCGATGACAGCACGCAACGCGCCGTGGCTGTCTTTCATCATTTTCATAAAGGCTGGTGCCATGAGCAGATTGCCCTTGCCGCCGGATTTTACGAAGGCTTGCGTGATGAGGCCCAAAAACTGCGAACGGATGATACAGCCTTCTCGCCAGATTTTGGCGATGGTGCCCAGCGGCAGGTTCCATTTGAAATCACTTGAAGCCTGCTCCATCACCGCAAAACCCTGCGCATAGGCAGCAATTTTTCCAGCATAAAGTGCGGCTTCGAGTTGCTTCAAGAATGCAGCGCGAGATTTCGGCGTAATTTTCTTACGGCCAATTTTATAGGCCTTCTCAGCAACACTTCGTTCCACTTTCATCGACGACAAAACCCGAGCATCCACGGCAGCTTCGATGGTGGAGGCAGAGACACCCATGGTCTGTGCTTCAATCACCGCCCATTTGCCAGTACCTTTTTGCCCCGCGCGATCCAAGATCACATCGACTATTGGCTTTTTGGCTTTGGCATCAATCACCGATAAAACTTCGGCAGTGATTTCGATCAAATATGAATTGAGGCGGCCTGTGTTCCACTTTTTGAACACGGCAGCAATCTCAGCGGCTTTCATGCCAAGGCCATCGCGCATCAATCCGTAAATTTCGGAGATCATCTGCATGTCCGCATATTCGATGCCGTTGTGGATGGTTTTCACAAAATGTCCCGCACCATTCTCGCCGAGCCAAGCCGAGCAGGGCTCTTTTTTGTATTTTGCTGCAACGGCATCCAGTATTTTTTCAATACGCTTATAAGATTCTTCCTTGCCGCCCACCATAATTGCGGGGCCGTGACGCGCCCCTTCTTCACCACCAGATATGCCCATGCCGATATAAGTAAGCCCCGAATCTTCAAGCTCCTTGAAGCGGCGCATGGTGTCACGGAAATTGGCATTGCCGGAATCGATGATGATATCGTTCTTGGAAAGTTTTTCACGCAACAGGCGGATTTCATTGTCAACCGGATCACCCGCTTTGATCAAAATAATAATCGGGCGTGGCGGGCGAATGGCGGCCACAAGCTCATCAAGATTATCGCAGGGAATAATGTTTTCGGCGAGCTTACCAGCATTGTTGAAAAACTTATGAGTCACTTCGCGGGTACGATTATAGACGGCGACTTTGAAACCTTTCTCGGCGATATTTAAAGCTAAGTTGGAGCCCATTACACCGAGACCAATTAAACCAATTTCCGCTTGTGCCATTTTATTTTTCCCAAAATTAGAGAGTGCCGGATGATCTTGCACATCGTAGCCCGTGAGATCAAGGCAGATTAAGCTTTGTCCCAGATTTTCTTATCGTCATTCCCAAATCGCTTATGCCAGAGTTGCCAAGGCGAGCACATCGGAAATTTAACACAAGTAACCGAATAGTTCTTTTCAGTAAGAAAATTCTGTCCTAATGTTCTTCCAAAGTTAAAAAGGTTATGCCTTGATGTCTTATGACTATATCATTGTTGGTGGCGGTTCAGCTGGATGTGTGTTGGCGTCCCGGCTTTCTGAAAATCCGAATCTAAAAATTTTGCTTCTGGAAGCTGGTGGCTCTGATAGTAATTTTTTGTTCCACTGGCCAGCTGGCTTTGCCAAAATGACCAAGGGCATAGCCAGTTGGGGTTGGTCAACAGTGCCGCAAAAACATTTGCAGGGCCGTGTTCTGCGCTTCACCCAAGCCAAAGTTATTGGCGGCGGGTCATCCATCAATGCGCAACTTTACAATCGCGGCAACCGTCTGGATTTTGATGAATGGCGCCAGAAGGGCTGCGAGGGGTGGTCTTACGAAGATGTGCTGCCCTATTTCAAACGCGCCGAAGATTTTGAAGGGGGAGCTGATGAGTTTCACGGCACAGGTGGGCCCCTTGGTGTTTCCTATCCGCGCTCATCGCTACCAATCTGTGAAGCCTTTATTGCGGCCGCTGGCCAATTGGGCATTCCCCACAACACGGATATGAACGGGGCGTCACAAGATGGTGTGGGTTACTATCAAGTCACCCAGAAAAATGCGCGGCGTTCATCAACTGTTACGGGCTATTTGAATCTGGCCGCCAAGCGCAGCAATCTCACCATCCGCCGCGACACCCAAACCAGACGCGTCGTTGTTGAAAGCAAGCGGGTCACCGGTATTGAGCTGATGGATGGCGAGATTATTTCCGCTGAGCGGGAGGTGATTGTATCCTCAGGTGCCATTGGCTCGCCCAAGTTGCTCTTGCAATCGGGCATCGGCCCTGCCGATCACTTGCGCGAAGTTGGCATAAAGCCCTTGCATCATCTGCCCGGCGTTGGATCAAACTTACAGGATCATTTCGATCTTTTTGTCATCAGCGAATGCACGGGCGATCACACTTATGATAAATATGGAAAGCCCCATTGGGCTGCTCTTGCGGGCTTGCAATATCTGCTCACCCGCACTGGGCCCGTCGCCTCAGCCCTCTTCAGCCAAGGTGGATTTTGGTATGCTGATGAGAATGCGCGCTCTGCCGATATTCAATTTCATTTTGGCTTAGGCTCCGGAATTGAAGCTGGTGTTGCAAAAATGAAAAACAGTGGAGCAACGTTAAACTCGGCTTATATGCGGCCGCGCTCGCGCGGCACGGTGCGCCTAGCCTCCAGCGATCCAAATACGGCACCCTTGATTGATCCTAATTATTGGAGCGATCCTTATGATCGTGAAATGTCTCTCAAAGGCTTGCGTCTCGCGCGGGAAATCATGAATCAATCTGCTCTCAAACCCTATCTGTTGGCCGAACGCTTGCCCGGCCCCGATAAAATGAGTGATGCCGAACTCATTGACTACGCCTGTAAAAATGCCAAAACAGATCATCATCCGGCAGGCACTTGCCGTATGGGCCACGATGATATGGCCGTCGTCACACCTGATTTGAAACTGCGCGGCCTTGAAGGCTTGCGCGTGTGTGACGCCTCCATCATGCCAAATGTGACAACCGGCAACACCAACGCCCCTACCATTATGATAGCCGAAAAAGCCGCTGATATGATCAGCAAAGGACCGCAATGAAAAAACTAAACGGAATTCCAATGCTCGGTCTCGGCACTTACCCATTGCAAGGGGATGATGTTTACAATGCCGTGCGCATGGCCATAGATTTGGGCTATCGCCATATCGACACGGCACAAATGTATGGCAATGAAGCTGGTGTGGGTCGTGCCATTAAGGATTGCGGCGTGGCGCGCCATGAGCTTTTTATCGTTACAAAAGTAGATCCCGGAAATGTCTCACCGCAACGCTTTGCCAAAACGGTAAAGCAATCCATTTCCGATCTTGGTGGCCCGGTTGATCTTCTGCTAATCCATTGGCCACCCAGTGATGCGGAGTTCGATGGCGCACTTGATCGCTTGCTGGCTGAGCTTGAAAACGGCAACACTAAAACCATCGGCGTAAGTAATTTTTCAATAAAAATGATGCGCCATGCTTATGCTTACACAGATGGGAAAATAATTTGCAATCAAGTGGAGTTCCACCCACTGCTTGATCAATCCCGAATTCTGGCTGCAGCATCTGAATTGGGAGTTGTGTTAGAAGCCTATAGCCCGATTGCGCGCGGCGCTGCATTAAAGCCTGAGATCATTCAGCGCATCGCAGCAAGCCATAATCGACCGCCCTCGGAAATCGTTTTGCGCTGGATCACCCAGCAAGGCGTAGTTGCAATTCCGATGACAACAAAACAGCAGAATGCCGCCTCAAATTTGCGCGCAGTGGATTTTGAACTCTCTGCGGAGGATATGAAAGCAATAGGCTCGCTGGGCACTGCAGGTGGCCGCACAATCAATCCGAGTTGGATGAAGGGCCGGTGGGATCCTACGGTTTAGAGATTATACAACGGTCGCAAATCGCTCTTTTAAAACGCCAAGTGTCTCAGCAATGGGTTTCTTCCACCAATTCTCTGCGGAAAATAATTCAACTTCCACCAACCCATCATAGCCTGCATTTTCCATCAGATGCCGAAATGATTTCAAATCAATCACGCCGTCGCCCATCATGCCGCGATCATTCAGCACGTCAATTGTTGGCGAAAGCCAATCACTGACATGATAACTTATGATGCGTTTCTCACGACCAGCACGCGCTATATCACGCGCTAAATTCGGGTCCCACCAGGTGTGATAAACATCAATGCACACGCCAAGATTTGGCGCATTGATTTCTGCACATATGTCCAACGCCTGCGACAGTAAATTGATGCAGCTGCGATCAACCGCATAGACTGGATGTAAGGGTTCCAATGCAATCTTAATGTCGCGTTCGGCCGCATAAGCGCAGAGCAGGGCAACACCCTCGGCCACTTGTGCGCGAGCAGCACTCAAATCTTTTGATCCTTCAGGCAAGCTTCCAGAAACAATAACATAGGAATCGGCATGAAGTGCAGCAGCCTCATCAAGTGCTCGGTAATTGCTTTCTATTGCCGTTACAAATGCCGCGCGGCTATTGGCCGGAAGATAAGGGCTGCGACAAAAGCCCGTGACCGACAAGCCTGCATCGCGAATCTGTCTGCCAATGGTCTTTACATCCTGGCCTTCAATCTCTCGCCGCCACGGCCCAACACCGCCGAATCCAGCGCGCGCAATCTCTTCAATCACTTCAGAGAGCGGTGCTTGAAAACCGAATGTCGCCGTATTGACGGCGCAGAGTTTTGGCTGTGCTGCAAGATCGCGCATCACAACCCATAGATCGCAAGCAGCTGTTTCATCCGCTTTGCGGCAAGATCAGGTTTGCGCAGCAAATTTGCTTGATCCGCCAAGCGGAAGATTTCGGCAAAATGTATAATTGATCGGCCAGACTGCACACCATTCACCATGGTGAAATGTTCTTGATGACCATTGAGCCAAGCCAGAAATACAATACCAGTTTTATAAAGTTGAGTGGGGGCTTCGAAGATCAATCGCGATAAGGGAACAGTCGGAGCCAGAATGGAATGGAATTTTTCTAACTTGTTTTCGGCTAAAGCTGAAAGCGCCACTGAAGCTGCAGGCGCAATAGCATCAAAAATTCCAAGCAGCGCATGAGAATATCCATTTTTGTCGCCCGCGATCAATTCAGCATAATTAAAATCATCTCCCGTATACATTTTAACGGATGCGGGCAGCCGTTGCCGCATCACGATTTCTTTGTCGGCATCCAGCAATGAAACTTTAATGCCGTCCACCTTGGTCACATTTTCGGTGATCACTTGCAAAGCCGTGACCATGCCCGGCAGAAATTCATTCGTGCCCCAATAGCTGCGAAGTGCTGGATCAAACATTGGCCCCAGCCAATGTAAGACCACAGGATGATCGGCCTCTTGCAGCACGCGTGAATAGACCTTTACATAATCATTCGGCGTTTTTGCGACACGCACCAAGGCGCGGCTGGCCATGAGAATGATGCGCCCACCCAATTTTTGAATGGCATGAAGCTGCGTGAGATATGCTGCAATCACATCATCGAGGGTTGCAGCCTCTGTGATATGATCGGTCCCACAACCAGAGTAAATAAGTTTTGCCTTCTC
>JANYGE010000360.1 GCA_025362535.1 Hyphomicrobiales bacterium | reverse complement strand
TTGGATCGCTTGGCGACGCATATTCTGGCATTCGAGGGAGACAGCCATGTGGAATGGTGTGATGGGAACTTCCAGGATTATGAAGAAGATAAGACGCGCCGCTTGGGTGAAGACAGCGTGATGCCGAAGCGGATTAAGTATAAGAAGTTTGCACGGTGATGCGGGAGAAAATTCCCTCCCCACACGGGGAGGAGGAAGAATCGAAAGAAGATTGTTTACGATGAGCAGCAAATTTTCTAACATTAAGTCTGCACGTGAAATATTCGATAGCTGGTCGCTTTCGAATGAAAAGGCTACAAACGAAACGGGAATAGTTGAACAACTTCTTCAAAACCTCTCTATAAAATACTCAACTTTGCAGTCTGCTGGAAAGGATGATCCACCAGATTGCCTTTTGGTAATTGATGGGGCCATAGTAGGAGTTGAAGTTGTAAACTTGATTCATTTCAAGGCAAGAAAACTTTCTGCAAAATCCCGCCAGAAAGGCTCAACAGAGTTTTATGCTATATGGACAAAAGATAGTTTTCAAAAACATCTCGAAAAACTTGTTGGTGAAAAAGACCAAAAGATTCAAACTGGGATCAGTAATAATTCAGCAGCAGCCTCTTGTAAAAAGTTCTGGTTAGTAATTTCCACTGCCGAGATGACGCTTTATTCAGCTGCTGTAGTTGAATTTGTCGCCAATTGGAAAGTTAGATCGGATGTTTTTGAGTGCATCTATCTCATTCTCAGTTATGAACCTGGGCGACAAGATTCTGGTTACGTACATTTCCGCTTGAACTAAAAAATTAAATCGGCTGCGCGCGCCATTGCCAAACAAACGGGCTGGATTGGAAAGGCCTTGCAATGACCCATTATATTGCTCTTGTTCATAAAGACGCTGACTCAAGTTTTGGAGTTCAGTTTCCTGACCTTGCAGGCTGTTTTTCTGCCGCCGATTTTATGGATGATTTGATTGGCAATGCTATGGAGGCTTTGAGCCTTTGGGCAGAAGACGAAGTAATGCCCAAACCCCGGTTGATTGAAGCTATTGTTGCCGATGAGGAAGTTGCACAAGAGCTTAAAGAGGGGGCGTTTTTGGTTTCGGTTCCATTTGCTGTCAACGATACGCGGTTGGTAACTGCCAACATTTCAATGGAGCGAGGAATGTTGAAGGCTATTGATGCTGAAGCCAAACGGCGCAAACTCACGCGCTCAGCTTTTCTTGCGCAAGCGGCACGACATGAGATTAAGCGTTAATTCCCCAGCCAGCTCATCAGCGCACCCACATCGCCATCATTTTTTTTAATTACACCAGTGAATTTGCTGCGCATGGTTTGCGCTAGCCAGATGCCGGAGACGCTCACATCGGCGATGCGGTGGCTGCCTTGCAAGCGGAAGGTGAGGATCTGCCCGGTGGAGAGTTTTGTTGCTATTGTGTTGCCAGCACATTTGGTGATGGTCATGCCAGTGCCACTGAAATGCTCAGCATATTGGGCCATGAAACTTCCCATGAATTTTTTGGTCAGTGCCACATATTCGCCTTCGCGGCTGCGAGGTAAATCTTTGCGGTAGGGGCCAAGGGCAAAAAGGGCAATGCCGCGTAAATCAGCGTAGCGCGAGGCCGCGCCCGTGAAAGCCCCAGCCGAGCCTGATCTTGCAGCACCCATAAAGGCAGCGCCTGCATCTTGAACAAAGCCTTCAGCCGCGCAAGGTTCGGCCTGAACTGGTACAATAAAACTAAAAGCGGCAAGGAGCGAAAAAATGCTTAGGAAGTATTTCATCGACGAATCCACCAAATCACTGTCCCGCCACACTGCTTATCTTGTGTGTGAATTATGACAAGTGGGCAACGGTGGCTTAGTCTGAATTATTCTTCCAGCCTTTAACGCGGCCTTGGCGCAGATGCAGGTCTTTTGGATTGCCTCTGATGTCGCTAGGCCGTGCTAACGCATAAGTGCGTTTGCGCAGTTCTCGAATCATATCATCACGATCAGTGAGATGTTCGATTTCACTGAAGAGAATTGGTTTGCCCACACGCACTGCCAAATCAGTGCCGATGCGGCGCGCGGTTTCACGGAATACGAGAGACAATCGCAGGGTGAGACTCAGGTGGCTGGCCAATTGAAAGAGGCGGCTATTCTGGCCGGTGAAGAACACCGGAACAACGGTTGCCTTGCTCATGCGGATCAATTTTGCGGTGAAGGGGGCCCAAGCGAGGTCTACAGCTTGGCCGCGGTGTGGTTGCTCAGAGGTTGAGACGCCGCCGCCTGGAAATATGCCAACGGCACCACCTTGCTTTAGCCAGTCTTGCGCTTGGCGGCGCGAATTCACATTGGTTTCGCGGGCTTCTCTTGTTGGAGCAAATGCCACTGGCAATAGATGTGTTGCTGCTTCCGGCGCTTGGCACAGCACGTCGTTGGCCAGCACTTTTGTATCGGGCCGAACTTTGAGGGCAAGCCAGGTGAGGGTGATGCCATCCAACACGCCGTAAGGGTGATTGGAAATAAAAACGACTGGGCCAGTTTTGGGCGTTAGCGAAAGATTGTCATCATGGGTGACATTGATGCGGAGCAAACGCATGGCGGAGTCAAAAAAACTATCACCACGCGAAAGATTTTCTTGATGCTGGATGTAGAGCTTTTTGAGCTTGCGTTGTCCCCCGATCTTTTCAATAGCCTGAATCACCGCGCGCTGCAGCAAAGGTTGATCTGCTGTCGAATATGAAAAACGCACGTTGCGTTTGGCCGGGGCCTGCACCATCGCAGTTGGGTTCCTTGGTTCTATGGAAGACACTGTGTTAGATGCATATAGAGTGTTTATCGGTTCGCGTCCAAAGGAGAAGTTCATGTTCACACTCTATTCTAGACCAAATTCAGGCTCGGCTGCCGCTGAGGCGTTATTGGCGGAGTTGGGCGTTGACTATCGCTTGATTGAGATTTTGCGGCAGCCTGATGGCGCTTTTCCCAAAGAGTTTTATGCTATAAATCCGCGAGGAGAAGTGCCAGTTCTGCGACTGCTTGATGACAGCATTATGACGGAGAGTGCTGCTATTATGATCTACCTCGCAGACCTTTATCCTGCGGCTGGTCTGGCTCCGGCACTCAATTCACCGCAGCGGCCACACTATCTACGCTGGATGCTATATTTTGCCAGTTCGGTTTACATGGCTGATTTGCGGCTGTTTTATCCCGAACGATATTCTACGGATGTTACTCATAGCTCGGCAATAAAAGCTAAGGCAATCGAACACATGGATCGTGACTATGCTTTGTTTGCCTCGGCGCTGGGGCAGGGGCCATTTATTTTAGGCGAGACTTTTAGTGCCGTTGATATTTATGCGACCATGCTGGTGAGTTGGGCCCCTGATTTAGAAGAGCTGTTTGCGCGCCATCCAAATATAAGGTCACATTATCATGCCGTCGCAGCTCGCCCAAAAATTGCGTCCGTTTGGTTGAAAAATGATATGCCGCTATGAACATAGTCACACGCGGCTATCTACTTGGCTTCATTGGGGTTGCAATTTTTTCGCTGACCCTGCCTTTTACACGGCTCGCAGTTCGCTCTTTTGATCCATTGTTTATCAGCAGTGGCAGGGCCGTGGTGGCTGCTCTGGTTGCCATTCCGCTTCTTCTATTCACGCGGCAACCGCGACCTGATTGGGCAGACCTGCGCAGTCTCATGGTGATTGCTGCAGGTGTTGTGTTTGGTTTTCCGATCCTGTCTTCACTTGCTATGAAAACGGCTCCTGCCTCTCATGGCAGTGTGGTGTTGGCCTTGTTGCCTTTAGGCACAGCATTTATGAGCACGATTTTTGCTGGTGAAAAGCCTTCGTTCTCCTTCTGGTTATGGAGTGTGCTGGGGTCATCGACAGTGGTTGTTTATGCCCTGTGGGATGGTGGCGTGGCGCTGCACGGTGCCGACAGTTTGTTGGTCCTCGCTGTGATTGCAGCCGCCATGGGTTATGCCGCCGGAGGCCATCTTTCGCGGAGGCTCGGGGGATGGCAAGTCATCTGCTGGGCATTGATTGTGGCTCTGCCAGTTACAGTTCCGCTCACCTGGTATTTCGCGCTTGGCATCACTGGCCAAGAGACTTTGCAAGCCTGGACCTGCTTTGCTTATTTAGCGTTGATGAGTCAGCTCATTGGATTTTTTGCATGGAATAAGGGTCTAGCGGTGGGAGGTGTTGCTAAGGTGGGGCAGGTTCAACTGTTGCAAACCTTCATGTCGCAAATTGCAGCCTTTTTCATGTTGGGAGAGCCTTTAACATTGCGATCGCTTTTATTTGCATTGCTTGTTGCGGTCTGTGTTTGGTTTGGGCGCAAATCGCAAGTGCAGAACAAAGCTTAGTGGCAGTAAGGCCCGCCGCTTCTCTCGCGCTGTAAGTCTAAGTGAATATGATCTTTGTGATTGGCATCTGAGCCGGGGCCGAGCACCGTGTGAAACGGCCCACAGGCCTCGCTACGAACCGTGCGCAAAAAAGTTCGATTGTCGCGTGAGCCGTAGTAGTCGTCCACAACCGATATTTCACGTCCGTCAGCCAAAGTAAATCCGGCGACATCAATGGCATTGCCCATGCCATGTTCGCTAAGTTTGGCACCGCGCACATTGTTGCGCGGGCGACAAGAGTAAGAAGCCGCAATTTTAATGGACATGACTTTCGAGCCATAGATTTCTTGGGCATGGGGTTGCACGGTGTCCTGCACCCAATCATTAAATGTGTTGGCGACATTGCAGGTGATAGTAGCCGGCTGGCTGAAAGAAACTCCACTTGTAGCAAAAACACGGTAGCCATTGGTTACACCACAGCCATTGCCTTCGCTAAAATCTTTTATGGGTTCAGCCTTGGCAAAACGTCTTGGATCAACAGAACAGGATTGTTCAGGCTTTTGTACGCCATCGGTTTCAAACAGGGGAGAGCGTTGGCCCGACGAGCAGGCGGTAAGACCAAGAATAGACGTAAGTATAAATAATTTCCGCATCGCGCGGCTCCCCTTCAGATGAGAGCTAACATTCCCACCACGAAGTTAAGGAAACCTATCGATTGAGTGCAGTGATCAAATCACCCACATTGCCATTATGTTTTCCGACATAGGATGTGAACAAGCTGCGCTGCTGGTTGACCATCGAAAAACCAAGGAATTTTGCATCAACAACTTTGTATTGCCCGCCAATCCAAGATAGTCGCCATGTGACACTATAGGTTTGGCCAGCCATCATGAACACTTTGGTACTGACAAATACATCCTTATTGTCGGCGACCGTAGCTTCCCCCACTTCATATTTCGCGACGGGGTAATCATGAGATTGCTCAGCGAAATAGCGCGACATGAATTTAGCAACGCCATACTGATATTGGCTCTTTTGACTACCCGTTACATTGTATTGACCGAGGGAGTAATCGGCTATGCCGCTTACATCAGCATATCTTTGAATGACCCGCTGGAAGGCGGAAACAGTGCCCAATCGGTGAGCATGCAGCAAATCCTTGCCGACCTGATTCATGAAGGCAATGGACGGATGATCATCTGCCAATACTGGCGTTGCCAGTGCAGCAAGAGAGATCGAAAAAAAAGTGCGGCGTGTGATCATGATTCGTAATTTACCAGAGGCCTTGTCAGCCAGCCATGGTTAATGATTGGTAAAACAATAATTCACACTACCAAGTTTCAGCTTCGCGCAATTTTGCGTAAAGCGCCTGGAAATCGCCATCGGAAGATTTCAAGGTATCGGCAAAAAGCTTTTTCATTGAAATTGTCAACCACACGCCTTTTACATTGAGGTCGGCGATGTGGTAGCTGCCACCCGAACCTAAGACACGCCAGCGCAACTTCTCGCCGCCAAGTCCGCCACCCTTGATGGTGGTGTCTACTGTCGTAAATTTGCCTTGCTCAGCACTGTCGGTAATCTCGAGCCTATCACCTTGAAAATCCTCAACATACCAAACAAAGAGGGCGGCTGCATAGTTCGCCACCAAATCATAGAACATGTCTTTGTCACCAGAAGGGAGATCCTTCTGGCGGGGACCAAGGGCGAATTTTGCGACATTAGGAATGCTGATGTAGCGATTGAACAAGGCAGCAAATCGGCGCTGCAAAGCTTTATCGCCACGCTGCCCGCCATTGGCGAGTTTTATAACCTCTTCCCCTAGTTTTTGAACATATGAGCCAGCCCCTTCATCCGCAAAAGCTGCACCCGCCAAAACAGGCACAAAACTTGAACCGACCAAGAGTTCGATGAAATTACGACGGGAGAGTGTTGGCAACATGTGAGCCTCAATACGAATCTTGCATTCCACGCATATTATCATCGATATTATGCGCATAACTGTGGCAATTGGGACGAGTTGCAAAAAAAATCAAGTAAGTTTTATTTTTAGGTTAAAATACGACATTAAATTGATTTTTAACGTCATTTTATAGCTTGTCTATATAACGATATGTTTATATAGTTTTTCTCGGAGATATGTATGGATGAGCTTCTATCAGGGCTGAAAGCTGTTGCAGAAACAACGCGGTTGCGCATTTTGTTTGTGCTGGCGCATGGAGAACTCAATGTGACCGAGCTTACTTATGTGCTCGGCCAAAGCCAGCCCCGTGTCAGCCGCCATCTCAAACTGATGACCGAAGCTGGGCTTATCAGCCGTCATAAGGAAGGCAATTGGGTTTTGTTTCGCCTGCGTGAATCTGGGCGCAGTGGAGCTTTGTCGCAAGCCTTGGTCGAACTTTTGCCAAGTGGGGATCATTTATTGATAGGGGATTTGGCGCGGCTCGAAGAGGTTCGTCGCCAGCGCAGTGAAATTGCGTCAGCTTATTTCAATGCCAGTGCTGCTGATTGGGCGAAGTTACGTTCATTGCATGTGCATGAGGCGGATGTTGAAAGCTCCATGCTGGCGCTTCTGGGCGATGAGCGGTTTGAAAATGTTGTCGATCTGGGCACCGGCACGGGCCGTGTGCTGGAGCTTTTGAGCGGGCGGGCTACGCATCTTTACGGTTTGGATATGAACCGCGAAATGCTGGCCATCGCGCGGGCCAATATTGAACAGCATTGCTTGCGCAATGCGCAGGTGCGTCAGGCAGATATCTATGCGCTGCCCTTTGCAGATGGCTTTGCGGATCTTGTGACTATTCACCAAGTTTTACATTTTCTTGATGAGCCAATGCGGGCCTTGCTTGAGGCGCGGCGAATTTTATCGGCTAAGGGCCGTCTGCTGATTGTGGATTTTGCGCCACATGATTTGGAAGAGTTGCGCAGTGGTCATGCGCACCGGCGTTTAGGCTTGGCGAGCGAGCAAATGATGGCGTGGTTCGCGCGCGCCGGACTTGAATTGGTGAAGCATGAGGTGTTGCCACCGCCGTGGTTGAAATCACGCAAAGGACTTACGGTTTCGATTTGGCTTGCCAAGACTCAAGACAGCTACGCTCAAAATAAATCAGAAATTCAAAAAATGGTGCACCGTGCATGAGCCAGAACTTATCCCAGAACCTATCAGTATCATTTGAGTTCTTCCCACCCAAAGGCGGAGAAAGTGATGAGGCTTTTTGGCGAAGTTTGCGCAAACTGGAATTGGTCAAGCCGAGTTTTGTCTCAGTGACTTATGGGGCAGGCGGCACAACCCAAGACCGTACACTTGATACGGTACGGCGCATCGCTAACGAAACCACGTTAGCACCAGCGGCTCATCTCACCTGTGTTGGGGCTTCGAAGGAAGAACTCAATGCCGTCATCCAAAAATTTTGGGATTCAGGCGTTCGCCATATCGTTGCCTTGCGTGGCGATCCTCCGGCAGGTGTGGGCACACGGTTTGCGCCGCATCCCCAAGGCTATCGTAACGCCGCCGATTTGGTTCGGGGCATTCGCGAGATTGCAGATTTTCAAGTTTCGGTTTCGGCCTATCCAGAGAAGCATCCGGAATCAGTTTCAATCGAAGAAGATTTGGCGTTTTTGGCTGATAAGGCTGATCATGGCGCTACTCATGCGATATCGCAGTTCTTTTTTCACAATGCATTTTTCTTACGGCTGCGCGACCGGATTGCGGCGCGTGGCATAAATATAAAACTGTTGCCTGGTATTTTGCCTGTGACAAATTTTGCTCGCGTTCAGGAGTTTGCGGCAAAGTGTGGTGCGCATATACCGCCAGCAATGGGTGCTCGTTTTGCCGGGCTTGATGCGGAACCTGAAACCCGAAATCTTGTTGCGGCCATGGTAGCTGCTGAGCAGGTGCAGGCCTTGGCGCACGAGGGCGTGGATAGTTTTCATTTCTACACGCTGAACCGCGCCGACTTGGTTTATGCAATTTGTCGGATGTTAGGCTTGGGTGTCCCAGTAGAAGAACAGGCCGCGTAATTCATGATCTTGCAATAGAGCGCGCAAGTTGGCATATCTGCCTCATGGAACAAGAAATTATGAAGCCTGATATGACACCCAAATCCTCATCACAAGCGTTCAGCCCCTTGGGCTGCTTTCTTGCAGCGGCGGGCGTTACACTCCTTACGGCTTGCTTGGTGGGTGCCGCTGCTGCGGCTTCTGTGTGGGCTTTTAGCAAATTGATTGGCCTTCCGGACACAGCTTTATATGTGCTCTTGGCACTTTCCGTATTGCCTGTGATTTGGGCTACAATTTGGACTGCGGGCCGGGCCTGGCATGTAGAACGACGATTGGCGCAACATATGGATATTGATCAACCAGTGTTTCGGCTGTCATATTATTTTCGCAAAATCGCCTAAGGGGCTTTTTTCTGCTCACAAATCGGTTAGGTTGGTTTCATGACTGTTTGGGCAAATATATCAGATTTGGCGCAGGGCATTGGCGATTCAGTTGGCCAAATGCTTGGAGCGTTCTCCCGTAAGTCGACGGCTCCTGAAAAATCCGTTGGTTTTACCATTGGAATGATAGCGCTTGGGGCCAAGATGGCCAAGGCCGATGGCGTGGTGACCGATGACGAGGTGCTAGCTTTTCGACAGGTGTTTCAGGTTCCCGCTAAAGACATGCCCGCTGTTGAGCGGGTGTTTAATTTAGCAAAGCAAGATGTGGTTGGGTTTGAAAGCTATGCCTTGCAGGTGGCAAAACTCTTTACTAAGAAATCGAAAGTTCTTGAAAATGTTCTGGACGGCCTGTTCCATATTGCCAAAGCTGATGGTGTTATTCACGAAAATGAGCTGACTTATCTTGAACGTGTGGCTGATATATTTGGCTTTGCTGCTCAGGAATTTGCGAGAATCCGCTCGCGCCATGTGGCGATTATCGATGATCCTTATGAAATCTTAGAAGTACCACGCGATGCGGCGTTGGCTGAAATCAAGAAGAAATACAAATCTTTGGTGCGCTCATTGCATCCAGACAGGTTGACTGCATCAGGTGTGCCTGCCGAGATGGTAAAAATAGCAGCCGAACGTTTAGCGCGTATCAATAGCGCTTATGGTGAGCTGACCAAGGAACGCCTCTGACGTGATTGGTTCGCGCCTTGTTCAAAGAGTTCAAGCTTCTCCTAATTTTGGAGCCAGGCTTGGTGGGATTAAACCAACACTGCTGATTTTACATTATACTGGTATGGATAGCGCGCAGAAAGCTTGTGATTGGTTATGTGATGAGCGCTCAGAAGTTTCCAGCCATTATTTGGTAGACGAGCAAGGCGCTATTACCCAGATGGTGGATGAGGCCGCGCGGGCTTGGCATGCAGGTGTTTCAAGCTGGCAGGACGAAACGGATATTAATTCAGCATCGATTGGTATTGAGATTCAAAATATCGGTCATTCGGGTGGGTGTCCAGAATTTCCGTCACAGCAAATGCAAGCCGTGGCCGCTCTGTGTCAGGATATTATTGAACGTTACGAAATTTCAGCGCGTCATGTTTTGGCGCATTCCGATATAGCACCGGGCCGCAAGATTGATCCGGGCGAGAAATTTGATTGGGCATATTTGCACAGTGAAGGTGTTGGCCATTGGGTGAAACCTGAAATGATCAGAGGCGGCAGCTTTTTGCAATTGGGTGATCAGGGTGATCCGGTATTGGCACTGCAAGGCATGCTGCGACTTTATGGTTATGGCCTGGAAGCTACAGGGAGCTTTGATGGGCGCACCAAAATCGTTGTCGAAGCCTTTCAGCGTCATTTTCGACCATTGCGTGTTGATGGTGTGGCAGATCAATCGACGGTCATCACGCTGCACAGGTTACTGCGCAGTTAGTTTATCACTTCACCTGAACATACCCGCAGCAGGCCCGTTACATCGGCATCAAAGAGCGGATAGCTGCTCTTTTGGCCCAAGGCGGAAAAGGTGATTGTTTGGCTACGTCCAACGGCTTTCATCACTGTCCCATTTACATCAACCAGCGCCTCGAGACTGGCAGAGCGCGATTCAGGTGATGGACTGGCTTTGGCTACAATATTAAATTTCTCGTTATCAATGGTGAGATCAATTCTGATTTTTTTGTTGTTCTTGAGCAGCCTGTGATTAACGGGCTCAAAGATCGAAATTTTTCCCTTGCCGATTTCACACCAGAAACTCAATCCCACATCATCCGTATCCGGTACGCCAAAAACCAAATAGGCTTCGCGTTCGGAAGCATCCAATGACCATTGGCGTTCTTGCGCAAACGCAACATTCATGTTCAAGATGACGGCGAAGAAGAAAAGAGCGATACGCATTTTAAAGTCGGTTCCTAAAGTTGAGACGGCTTATAGAGCAAGTATTGCACAGAGGCAAAAGTGATGATGGCAGATTTAATTATTATTAATGGTGCGGTTCTGACGATGGACGAAAAGCGACCACGCGCCGAAGCTGTGGCGATTGCGGGCAATCGCATTTTAAAATTGGGGCGCAATGCCGATGTGTTACGGCTTAAGACGCGCAAGACCAAAATTATTGATGCGAAAGGTGGCACGGTTATGCCTGGCTTCATTGAAAGCCATATGCATATTTTTGCGGGTGCTTCCGAGCTTGAAAATCTTGATCTGACAGGTGTTGCAGGATTTGCAGACCTTAAGAAAGCTGTGCAGGACTATGCGGCTGCCCGACCCGGCACGGATCTGCTGATTGGCAATCAAGCGAACTATACAATAATTTCTGCAACCGAAGCATTGACGCGCGCGCATCTTGATCAGATTTTATCGGATCGTCCTGTACTGCTCTATTCCCCCGATCATCATACAGCTTGGGCCAACACCGTGGCACTGGAGCAGACGGGGATTTTACGTGGGCGCAGTGTGGGAGCAGGCAATGAAATTGTAGTGGGTGCCGATGGACTGGCGACTGGCGAGCTTCGTGAAGGTGAAGCGATTGCTCCAGTACGGGCTTTAAGCCAGCGTGGCCTGCGTGGACGCCTTGGCTTGGAAAAGGGTGGAGAACCAGATGCCTATCCTTCGCCCGCCGAGTTTGCCGATGATTTAAATATTATGCGGCTTGGCCTTGCCCATTGTGCCAAGCATGGCATTACAAGTTTCCAAAATATGGATGGTAATTTTTATACACTGGAATTGTTAGCGGCACTCGAACGTGGTGGTGAACTCACCGCGCGGGCCATTGTGCCGTTTCATTTTAAAAACTTTATGCCTGTTGCTGCATTGGAACGCGCCAGCTCGATGGCAGCTTCCTATAGGGGTGAAAAGCTGAAGGCAGGCACAGTGAAATTGTTTATGGATGGCGTGCTCGACAGCCTTACCGCTGTGATGCTGGATGATTATCCCAATAAGCCAGGATGGCGTGGTGAGCCTTTGTTCTCGCAAAAGCAATTCAATGAGGTTGCGATTGAAGCGGACCGGCGCGGCTTGCAGATTGCGGTTCATGCTATTGGTGATGGCGCGGTGCGCTCAGTTTTGGACGGTTATCAGGCGGCGCGCAAAGCCAATGGCGCACGCGATTCCCGCCACCGTGTTGAACATATCGAAGTGGTGCATCCAACCGACATTAAGCGCTTTGCCAAATTGGGTGTGATTGCCGCCATGCAACCGCCGCACCCTCCCGGCAGCCAGGGCTTGCCACTGGAGCCCACGCTGTCAAACATCGGACGGGATAAGTGGCCCTATGCCTATGCGTGGAATTCTCTGCGCAAAACGGGTGCACATCTGGTATTCGGCACGGATTGGCCAGTGTCAGACATCAACCCTATCCGCGCCGTGCAGTCGGCAATGACCCGTAAAGCCTATGCCCCAAGTTTGGACGATCATAAGCAAAGTCTGATGCAAGCGCTGCATTCCTACACGGTGGAGGGCGCTTATGCGGAATTTTCTGAAGGACGGAAGGGCCAACTTAAAAAAGGCATGTTAGCCGATGTTGTCGTGCTGAGCGGCGACTTGGAAAAAGTTGATCCAGAAACGCTACACGAGATCGTGCCAAAGTTTACAATTTGTGATGGGCAGGTGGTTTATAATAATTAGATTTTACCAGTTTTCCTAAGAAAATCATGAAGTAAATCTAGGTTCTTGACGTTTGACTTAAAGAACAGATCGAAGATGTCACCGAACAGTGGAACGGCACCTAGACCAGTATCAATGGCCACGTTGCCGACCATGCGCAGCAGGATGTGATTGGGTGCCCCGAGCTCGTAAGCTTTCACCACCACATAAAGCGAGATGAGCATTGCGGCGATATCACCAGCTCCGGGCACCAAGCCCAGAACTGAATCTGCACCGAAGCGGATATTTGTGAAGGGGATGCCCCAGCCATTGTCCATGAAACGCGCGAGAAGTTTAAGGCGTTTCAAGACATTCAATGTGTCATCAGCGGTTATTGTGGCGGTGGTCATATTTTGGTCCCCCAAGTGCAGACCGTCATTTGGTGCGCTTTTACTACGTTACAAGAGTTTTTATTGACCGCGGCGCGGCCTGCGCCTAACGCTCGCCCCACCAGTCGGCTGGATGGCCGCTCTTGCTAGGCTCGAAAGGGTGCAAGGGAGGAAAGTCCGGGCTCCACGGGAATAGGGTGCCGGGTAACGCCCGGCGGGGGTGACCCCAGGGAAAGTGCCACAGAAAATAAACTGCCGCAGCGTGCTGCGGTGAGGGTGAAACGGTGCGGTAAGAGCGCACCGCAGGCTTGGCAACAAGACTGGCATGGCAAACCCCACCCGGAGCAAGACCGAATAGGGGTGGCACGAATCCGCAAGGGTTCAGGACTGTTTTCGGTTCGCCGCCCGGGTTGGTTGCGCGAAGCCATTGGCAACAATGGTTCCAGATGAATGGCCATCCATGGTGGGTTAGACCCCACCGGGACAAAACCCGGCTTACAGGCCGACTGGTATTTCTCTCCTTGCTGGGGAAAGTGTTGAAATGAATCGCTTTTGAAACGATTTGTTAACAATCGCAGAGGCATTGTCGCCAGATTATTAACGTCTTGTTCACTGTGTTCTTTTGCCCTCATGAATTCCGTCTCCAATCAACCACATGTACCCGTGATGCTGGCCGAGGTGCTTCATGCCCTTGCGCCACAAGCTGGAGGCATTTACGTCGATGGTACTTTTGGAGCCGGGGGCTATACGTGTGGTATATTAGCGGCGGCAGATTGCAAGGTAGTAGCGATTGACCGCGATCCATCGGCGATTGCTGCGGGTGCTTCAATGGTGGCGTCGTCCCATGGTCGGTTGCGTTTGGTGCAAAGCACCTTTGGCGAGATGGGCTCGATTGTCGAAGACCAGAAAGTGCAGGGTGTGGTTTTGGATATTGGGGTTTCCTCGATGCAGATCGATGAAGCGGCGCGTGGGTTTTCATTCATGCGCGACGGGCCACTCGACATGCGCATGGGGCAGGTAGGAAAATCGGCTGCTGATTATGTGAATGGCTTAGATGCTGAGCAATTGGCGCAGATTATTTTTATTCTGGGCGAAGAGCCGCGTTCGCGTTCCATTGCCAAAGCCATCGTCACGGCGCGTAGTGAAGCACCGTTACTCACCACGCTTGCTTTGGTAAAGGCCGTTGAACGCGCTACAGGCCCGCAGCGTGCCAAGGATCGCACCCATCCGGCCACTCGGACGTTCCAAGCTTTGCGCATTCATGTGAATGGCGAACTTGATGAGTTGGCGCAGGCTTTATGCGCGGCGGAAGACATTCTTGATATGGGTGGACGCTTGGTCGTGGTGACGTTTCATTCGCTTGAAGACCGCATTGTTAAAAAGTTTTTTGCTGAACGTTCTGGAAAATTACCCACAAATTCACGGCATTTACCGGCTTCGCATGATGGGCCTGCAGCCAGTTTTGAGCTGCTGTTCAAAGGCCACCAAGAAGCCGGGCCTGAAGAAATGTTAGACAATCCAAGATCGCGTTCGGCCAAATTGCGCTGCGGTATTCGTACGGCGGCGGCATCATTTAAGTTTGATGCCAGGGCCATGGCGGTTCCAAGCGTTGAGCGCAGGAGGCACTAATGATTAAATTTTTCAATGGCTGTTTGGTTATTGCAGTTCTGGTTTCGGGATTCTTTCTCTACTCGTTAGAGCATTCAACCCGTGCGTTAGAGCGGCAGATTGCGACTGAAAAGCGAACCATAGATGCCGAGCGTGAAGCGATTAAGCTGCTCAATGCGGAATGGAGCAGTTTGACTCGACCAGAGCGCTTGCAAAAACTGGCTGAGGAACGATTAAAGCTCCAACCCATGGCGGCCAAGCAGGTGGTGGCTGAAGCTGGTCTGGCCGCTGCGGTGCCTGATGTGGCTTTGGTTAAGCCAAATGCTGATGCCGCTGACCCAATCGCTGCTATCTTGGAGCAAATGCAATAATGACCAACAACGGTGCCACTTTACCTGCCGCTCGCCCAGATGGGCATTTGCGGGGTCAGAATCGGATCAGGCTATTGGGGTTGATGTTTAGCGCGGCATTTATCGCTATTGCTGTGCAGTTGAGCATTTTGACTCTGAAGAAATCTGGCGATGCCCTAAATCCGGAAGTTGCTGCCCATGAAGCAGCGCGCCCGCGTCCTGATATTGTTGATCGCAATGGTGTCGTTATGGCAACCGATATTGCGGTTGCGTCGCTATTTTCTGATCCGCGTAAGATCTCTGATATTGATGAAGCCGTTGAATTGATCACGGCTACGCTGCCTGAACTTGATGCAAAATCATTGCGCGAAAAACTTACAGTGCCGGGCCGCGCCTTTGTCTGGCTGAAACGTCAAGCCAGTCCTGAAGAGCGCGACGCAGTTTATAATCTTGGTATTCCTGGTGTGGGTTATGTGAATGAGCGCAAGAGGGTTTATCCACTTGGTCGCTTGGCGGCACATACGATTGGCTATGTTGACGTTGACACCAAAGGTATTGCTGGCATCGAAAAATATTTAGATGATCAGGGTGCACTCTATACGGCATCCTTGTCTGAACCGGATACAGAAACGAC
>JANYGE010000294.1 GCA_025362535.1 Hyphomicrobiales bacterium | reverse complement strand
TTGGATGAAAGGGGCCTTCATCGTCTTGGGCAAGGGCCATACCTGCTAACGCCGTCATTCCGGCGAAAGCTGGAGCCCAGCTTTTTGCGACGCGTGCGAAAAACTTTAACATTTGTGGCCTCTGGTTAAGCTAGGTTCCAGCTTTTGCTGGAATGACGGATGCAAAATGAGAGTAAATGATTCTCGTATACTACTCCAATCTCTGCCCCAAACGCCCCGCCAGTTCTTGTATAAACTGCCAGGCCACGCGGCCTGATCTGGCACCCCTTGTGACTGACCATTCAATTGCAGCGGCATGCAGCGCATCAGTTTTGATTTTGAGTTTGTGGTGCTTGGCATAGCCATCGACCATGGCGAAGAATTCATCTTGGCTGCAATGGTGAAAGCCGAGCCAGAGGCCAAAACGATCAGACAGGGATACTTTTTCCTGCACAGCTTCGGATGGGTTAATTGCCGTGGAGCGTTCATTCTCAATCATATCGCGCGGCAGCAAATGGCGGCGGTTGCTGGTGGCATAGAATATCGCGTTTGAGGGGCGGCCTTCCAAACCACCATCGAGGGCTGCTTTCAGAGATTTGTAAGACGTATCATCGGCATCGAATGAGAGGTCATCACAGAATATGATAAAGCGATATTTTTGATTTTTGCGCACCTGTGCCATGAGGGCAGGGAGGCTCTCTATATCTTCGCGGTGGATTTCGACTATTTTGAGCAGACCCTTGGTTTCCTCCGAAACAGTGCGATGTACGGCTTTCACCAAAGACGATTTGCCCATGCCGCGGGCTCCCCAGAGCAGGGCATTATTGGCAGGAATGGCATTGGCAAAACGGCGCGTGTTTTCCAGTAGTGTATCGCGTGATCCATCAACGCCTTGCAAAAGTGAGAGCTCAACGCGGTTTACTTTTGCGACGGGCTCAAGGCCTGGCGGCGAGCTGGCCCAGACAAAAGCATCGCATTTTTTGAAATTGGGGGCAGGCGGAGGTGGGGGTGAAATGCGCTCTAAGGCCTCTGCTATGCGGTTTAATGCTATAATTTCAAGGTTCTTAGACATTTATTTTTCTCGCCCAATAAGGTTGCAATGGCCTAATCCATCGCTATATTCCGCGCAAGTTTTGTTTCGCGGGCTTTTTGCCGTTTGAGGAGATTACGAATGTTTATTACGGAAGCCTATGCCCAAGCCGCCACGACACCAGGTGCCGGGGATATTATTGGTTTTGCAGTTCCAATGGTAGCAATTATGGGTGTGTTCTATTTCCTCATGATCCGCCCTCAACAGCGCAAAGCCAAGGAGCAGCAGAATTTGCTCTCCAGCATTTCGCGTGGCGATACTGTGATTACCCATGGCGGCTTGATTGGAAAAGTTGTCCGCGTGGTTGATGATCGCGAATTGTTAGTTGAGATTGGTGAGAATGTGAAAGTGCGTGTGCTTCGTGCTGGCATTGCCGATGTGCCAAGCAGGGGCGAGCCTATGACAGCCGAAGTTCCAGCCGCAAAGCCTTCCAAAAAGAAATAAGGTTCAAGCCTAATGTTTCATTATCCCCGCTGGAAGATCATTGCGATCTTGTTATCAGTGCTGATTGCTGCACTGGTTGCGTTGCCAAATGTCCTGCCCACTGCTTCGCAGAAATATATGGCCGAACATTTTGGCTTGCGTCCTTTGACTTTGGGTCTCGATTTGCAAGGCGGCTCCAACATTCTGATGGAGGTGGATCAAAAAGACTTAACAACCAATTTGAAGCAGCAGCTCTTGAGTGATGTTAGAACTGCGTTGAGCGAACCGAAGCCGCGCATATTTTATAGCGAGCTGAACAAAACCGAAGATGGTGTTGTGGTTGTCCTCAAAAACCCAGATGATACAGAGCGGGCAAAACTTGAGCTCAACAAGCTGTTGCAGCCGCTCGATTCTGGATTGCTGTCATCCGGCACACGCGTTAATTTATATTCGCTTAGTCAGTCGGATCAGAAATTCACCTTCGCTTTAAACCCAGCTGGTTTTGATGCAAAAGTTGCTGCTGCTGTTAAAACGACGCTGAAAATCATGGAAAATCGTGTCAACGGTAGTGGTACGACAGAGCCCATTATTCAGCAGCAAGGCAAAGACCGGATCGTTATTCAATTGCCGGGTGTACAAGATCCTGATCGCTGGAAAAAACTTTTAGAAGGTACGGGCAAACTTTCGTTCAACCTTCTCTGCTCTGAACAAGCCTCAAGTGCCAATGCTGTGCCACCACCGGATTGCCGTGCGGTTCCGCAAAAGGAAGATGTGGATAGGCTCAAAGCGACTTTAGAAAAAGGTGTTGAACCAACCGACACTCAGCTTAAAGCCTTGCCGCAAATGTGGATTCAAACCTCAAGCCGTGCATCGGTTGACGGTGCTGACCTCAGCGACGCGCAAGGCAGTTTCGGCCAGAATAATGAGCCGATTGTGAATTTCAGTTTCAACCAAAAAGGAGCTGTGCGCTTTGGCAAACTGACACAGGAAAATATCGACAAACCTTTTGCCATTGTTTTGGATGGCGTGGTGCAATCTGCTCCTGTTATCCGCAGTGCTATTCTTGGTGGTACCGGGCAAATTTCGGGTCGCTTCACCATTGAAGAAACGAATACATTGGCCATCGTTCTGCGCTCTGGAGCCTTGCCAGCGAAGCTTAGTATTGTTGAAGAGCGCACTGTTGGTCCAAGTCTTGGTGCAGATTCAATCAAGGCAGGTTTGATCGCGTCGCTCTCTGGCCTCGTTTTGGTTATGGCATTCATGATGTTGCCTTATGGCTTTTTTGGATTGATTGCTAATCTCGCCTTGTTGATCAACTTGTTGATGCTAGTGGCCATTATGAGCCTGTTTGGCTTCACGCTCACATTGCCGGGCATTGCTGGCATCGTGCTTACACTTGGTATGGCGGTTGATTCCAACGTGCTGATTTATGAACGCATCCGCGAAGAGTGGCGCGCTGGGCGCACGGCTATGGGTGCTCTTGAAACCGGATTTAAAGCTGCCCTTGCCACAGTTGTCGATGCGAACGTGACCACGCTGATTGCTGCTGTGGTGCTGTTTGGTGTGGGTTCTGGCCCTATTCGCGGTTTTGCTGTCACGTTGGCAGTTGGCATTGTTACAACCATGTTCACGGCCTTCACTATGACACGCTTCTTTGTGGCGATGTGGGTGAAGCGAAACCGTCCGAAGGAGATTAACCTCTGATGCGCTGGAAACCTATTCGTCTTATTCCAGACGACACCAAATATCCGTTCATGCGGTGGAGCCGTTTCGGCTTCTTCCTATCAGGCATTCTGTGCACTATTTCGATTGTGTTGTTTGCAACAATCGGTCTGAATTACGGGATTGATTTTAAGGGCGGCTCGGTCATCACCATTCGGACAACGGGTCCGGCAGAAATTGATCAACTACGTGCGGAGCTGAATGGACTTGGGCTTGGAGGGGTGGAGCTGCAACAATTTGGGGGGCCATCAGATGTGCTCATTCGGTTGGGTGCTCAGGCTGATGACAAGGCCGAACAAGCCGCTCAAGCTAAAGTTAAACAGGCCTTGGGTGCTGGCGTGGAAGTGCGCAGCACTGAAACTGTGGGCCCAAAAGTTTCTCAAGAACTGACGCAACAAGCCACCGCAGCCGTTATGTTGTCATTGCTATTCGTACTTATCTATTTGTGGGTACGCTTTGAATGGCAATTTGCTGTGGGCGCAATTATCTCCTTGCTCCATGACGTTACACTTTCGATTGGATTGTTTTGTTTGATTGGCTTGGAATTCAACTTGTCAATTATCGCTGCTATTCTCACGATCATCGGTTACTCATTAAACGACACTGTTGTGGTGTTTGACCGTATTCGTGAATTCCTGCGCAAATTTAAATCAATGCCTTTGGCTGATCTCATTGATTTCTCGATCAACTCAGTTTTGCCGCGCACACTGCTCACGTCAGTTGCCACTATGATGGCTTTGATTGCACTTTACCTGTTTGGCGGCGAAGTGATCCGTGGCTTTACGTTTGCCATGATTTGGGGTGTGGTGGTGGGCACTTACAGCTCAATATTTATTGCATCGCCTGTGCTGATTTTGTTGGGCACCAAGCGTGAAATGCCGGGAACTGAAAAGGTCTAGCGATGAAATTCCTGCCGCAAGTTTTACCGATCACTTCATTTGGTGATGGTGGCTTTCGGTTTGGGTCACATTCGCATCTCGGTTCACTTTTGGTTTTGCCAAGCGGCATGCGCGCATGGGTGGAGGATGATTATTCCGGCCTCATTGCTGAGAAAACTGAAATAGATTTTGTGCTGCTTGGAACTGGTGCCGAGATGAAACGGCCTTCACGTAAGCTTATTGAGCTCTTTGCGCGCGAGAGTTTGAATGTGGATTTTATGAGCACCAGTTCGGCAGTCCACACTTATAATGTGATGCTTGCGGAAGGGCGGCGATTGGCAGCTGCTTTCGTTGCGGTTGATAAGGCCGTACCATGAGTCCGGAAGACGACTATTGCTTCAATCTCGTGCGGCAGGTTGATCGCGACCGCTATCTTGCGAGCTTTTTCGCGCCGGAAGATAAGCGTGCTGATTTGCTGGCGCTCTATGCATTCAATGCAGAAATCACCCGCGTTCGCGATATTGTGACCGAGTCGCATCTGGGTGAAATTCGCTTGCAGTGGTGGCAGGATACGCTGGATTCAATTTACCAGGGTGATGCACAGCAGCATCCCGTAACGATTGCCTTGGCGCGGTCTATAGCAGGGGCTGATTTGCCAAAATCTGCGCTGAAGAATTTGGTTACAGCGCATATATTTGATTTCTATTCTGATCCCATGCCAAGCCTCGTTGATCTTGAGGGCTATCTTGGGGAAACATCTTCTGCGCTGATCCAAATGGCTTCGCTAATTTTAGCGGGACACGAGGGTTTGGAAAATGCTGAGGTTTCGGGTCTTGCAGGTGTGGCCTATGGTATGGCGGGGCTTTTGCGCTCGTTAGCGGTTCATCAGCGGCGTGCACAATGTTTTGTGCCACTTGATGTTTTGGCGTCTCACGATTTGAAGCCGGAAGAATTGGTCAAGCCTGAGCATACCGCTGCAGTTTCTCTTGTTCTAACGGAGATGCGGGGAAAAGCGAGGCAGCGTTTGCTTGAGGCGCGCAAAATCGCTTGGGCGATTAAGCCAGCCGCCATGCCCGCATTTCTGCATGTCGCCCTCACGGAGCCTTATCTTGATGAGGCTGCACGTCAGGGTGTAAGACTCTTGCATGATGGCGGAGAGTTATCACAGTGGCGTAAGCAATGGATATTGTGGAAATCTGCGAGGAAGGATAGTTTTTAGCTATGTGGCAAACAATTGAGAGATTCATTCCTGATTTAGCCTCTTGCATCCGGCGCTTCCCACTGGCCGTTATTGCCGCTGTTGGCCTCTGCCTTTATCTCAATATTTGGCAGATCGGGAATGGGGCGCCCGAGAATTGGAGCATCATTCTGGCTGCTTGTGCTGCATTTGTTGCGGCGGGTGCGGGGCATCTTGTGGCCGAAGGGCGGGGCAGCAGGTTACCCGTTTGGGCCTTGGTGTTTGGACTCGGTGCAGCGGCACTGGTCTATTTTGAACCTTGGTTACATTCAACATCGTTGTTTTTGTTTGGCGGCTTATTGCCATTATTGATGATCTCGCCCTTTTTATATCGTGGGGCAAAGCAAGGTGCGGTATGGTTGTTCAACTTGC
>JANYGE010000396.1 GCA_025362535.1 Hyphomicrobiales bacterium | reverse complement strand
GGCACACCATATTGCAGACCCACTGAGACAGCGATGGCGAAGTTATTCATCATGGCACGAAGGGCTGCACCCTCCTTGTGCATATCAATGAAGATTTCACCCAGCTTGCCGTCATCATATTCGCCGGTGCGCAAATAAACCTTATGCCCCCCCACAACGGCCTTCTGTGTATAGCCCTTGCGGCGCGATGGCAGCTTATCGCGATCAGCCGCACGTTCAACGATGCGCTCCACAATCTTTTCAACGATGGTTTCAACCCGTTGCACTGGCGCCTTGGCCATAAGGGCATCCACGCCATCATCTTCATCTTCCTCATCAGCAATGAGCTGTGAAGACAAAGGCTGCGAAAGCTTCGAACCATCACGGTATAAAGCATTGGCCTTCACGCCAAGCTTCCAGCTCAGCATATAGGATGCTGTGCATTCTTCCACAGTGGCATCATTTGGCATATTGATGGTTTTGGAAATCGCACCCGAGATAAAGCTCTGCGAAGCGGCCATCATGCGAATGTGGCTTTCAACCGAGAGATAACGCTTGCCAATGCGGCCACAAGGATTGGCGCAATCAAACACTGGCAAATGCTCATCCTTCAAGCCGGGGGCCTGTTCCAAAGTCATGGCACCGCAAACATGGATATTGGCTTTATCAATATCCGAGCGCGAGAAGCCGAGATGAGCCAGCATATCAAAGCTGAAATCATTCAGCTGTGCATCAGTGAGCTTCAGAACAGTCTTGCAGAACTCTTCGCCAATGGCCCATTTGTTGAACACAAACTTAATGTCAAAGGCAGAAGCCAAACCGCCTTCAATCTTGGCAATCTGTTCATCACCAAAACCTTTGGCTTTAAGTGCTGCATGATTAAGGGCAGGGGCGTCCGACAAGGTGCCATGACCAACCGCATAACCAATGATCTTTTCGATCTGCTCAACACTATAGCCCAAAGTGCGGAGTGCTTCTGGAACCGCTTGGTTGATGATCTTGAAATAACCACCGCCTGCAAGCTTCTTGAACTTCACCAAAGCAAAATCTGGCTCAATGCCTGTGGTGTCGCAATCCATCACCAACCCAATGGTGCCGGTTGGAGCAACCACAGTGGATTGCGCATTGCGATACCCATGGGCTTCACCCAGTTCCACGGCCTTGTCCCAAGCGCGACGGGCGGCTGCGGCCAAAGATTTATCCTTGAGATCATTTTCATCCAAAGGCACTGGAGCCGTGCGCACCCCTTCATAACCCACTGCAGCACCATAAGCAGCGCGGCGGTGGTTGCGCATCACGCGCAGCATGCTGTCGGCGTTCTTGGCGTAACCTGCGAAGGGTCCAAGCTCGGCTGCCATTTCGGCTGATGTGGCATAGCTGATGCCAGTCATGATGGCCGAGATGGCAGCGCAGATCGAGCGGCCTTCATGGCTGTCATAAGGAATCCCCGCAATCATCAGAAGCCCACCGATATTGGCAAAGCCCAAACCCAAAGTGCGGTAATCATATGACAGGCGAGCAATTTCCCGCGATGGGAATTGCGCCATCATCACCGAAATTTCGAGAACCACAGTCCACAGGCGAACGGCGTGTTCGAAGGATTCAACATCAAACTTATTCGATGCAGGCTCACGGAATTGCAGCAGGTTGAGTGATGCCAAATTGCAGGCCGTATCATCCAAGAACATATATTCTGAACATGGATTAGACGCGCGGATTTCGCCAGCTGCTGGGCACGTGTGCCAATCATTGATGGTGGAATGGAACTGAATGCCAGGATCAGCCGAAGCCCAAGCCGCAGCACCGATCTTGTCCCACAATTCAGCAGCCTTCAATGTTTTGTAAACTTTTCCATTGGTGCGGCCAATCAAGTTCCAATCGCCGTTGGTTTCAACAGCTTTCAAGAACTCATCGGTGACGCGAACTGAGTTATTTGAGTTTTGGCCCGAAACAGTGCGATAAGCTTCGCCGTCCCAATCGGTATCATAAGTGTCGAATGCAATTTCTGTGTAGCCTTGCTTGGCAAATTGCACCACGCGCTTGATGTAATTATCAGGCACCATATTGCGGCGCGCATCTTTAACGGCACGCTTGAGGGCAGGGTTCTTTTCAATCTCAAAGCAATCGCCACCGGGGCCTTCGCAATTAACGCAAGCCTTCATAATGGCAGTGAGATGCTTCTTCACAATCTTGGAACCGGTGACCAGCGAAGCAACCTTCTCTTCTTCCTTCACCTTCCACTCAATATAGTTTTCAACATCGGGGTGATCGACATCAACCACCACCATCTTGGCAGCACGGCGTGTGGTGCCACCAGATTTAATCGCACCAGCAGCACGGTCACCAATTTTGAGGAAGCTCATCAAACCGGAGGATTTGCCACCGCCCGAAAGCTTTTCGCCTTCGCCGCGTAAGCTGGAGAAGTTCGAACCGGTGCCAGAGCCATATTTGAACAGGCGCGCTTCACGCACCCAAAGATCCATAATGCCGCCTTCGTTGACGAGATCATCAGATACACCTTGAATAAAGCAGGCATGCGGCTGTGGATGCTCATAGGCGGTTTTGGATTTGGTCAGCTTGCCAGTTTCATGGTCAACATAGTGGTGACCCTGTGCCGGGCCATCAATGCCATAAGCCCAATGCAAGCCCGTGTTAAACCACTGTGGAGAGTTCGGAGCGCATTTTTGCGTGGCCAGCATGAAGCATTGCTCGTCATAAAAAGCACGCGCGTCTTCTTCGCTGGTGAAATACTTGCCCTTCCAGCCCCAATAAGTCCAGGTGCCAGCCAAACGGTTGAATACTTCCTTGGCCGAAACTTCGCCACGGGTGCGTTCTTTCAAGGGCAAATGCGCCAGTGCTTCATCATCAGCAACCGAACGCCAGAGCCATGATGGCACGGTTTCTTCTTCAACGCGCTTTAAAGCTTTGGGAACACCAGCTTTGCGGAAATATTTCTGCGCCAGAATATCTGTCGCAACTTGGCTCCAAGTGGCCGGCACTTCAATATCGGCCAAACGAAACACAATAGACCCATCGGGGTTCTTGATTTCGCTCACCGCAATACGGAAATCGAGACCCGCATAAGTGTCTTGGCCAGCCTTGGTATATTTCCGTTCAATCCGCATTTTCTTGCCCCAGATATTCAATAATTGTTACCGCAAGCGCACAAACGCGCCCACGGAGCGACTTCACTCGTGTTCTACGCAAATCCCTGATTGGCGATGGTTCTCGCCTCCAACGCGTGCTGACCGTTCTTAACCTTCACACAGAACTGACTTATTTAAGCGGTGATCAAACCGCTGCACGCCTTGGATTTTGAAACTATAACAGCAGTGTGAAGACGTCAATAGCTAGTGTGTTAACGAGAGGTTAATACTAGATGTTGTGTCCACAGGATGATCATTGCTGTTGATAAGCCTAACATCGCGCGATTCTGCCTGTAAGCTCAAGTGTTACCTGCAGTTAAGCCACAGTTCTGGCCAAGCTGTGGATCAAAGCTTGGAAAGGCTTGACAGCCGTCAAGGCCCAAACCGAATTCATCAAAAAAATAAAAGTGAAATCAAAACCCAGGCTTTCGCCCTTAGGTCGTAACATTTGGCACGGCATGCGCGTCGCGCGCGAGTTTGGAGGCAGGAACCGCGCTCCGAATCGGGCCGAGGATGAACAAAATCGGTAAAGCGAGCAGGGCAACACCCCCCAGCAGCATCCAGCACTCATTAATAGCCATAGTGAGACCAGCACCTTGCACAGCATCTAAAATAGACATCAGGCCTGTGGCGTCATCAGGGGTTGGAATATCCGCCACGTCCATTTTGAGAATGGCCGCAGCAGCAGCGGGGTCGGTCTTCATTAAATCCATAATGGTTTGCGAAAAATCCGGTGAGCGGCTGAACATCACGGTGTCCAGCAAGGCAATACCAATGGCACCACCAATATTGCGCGATACGTTGAACAGGCCACTGGCATCGCCAATCTTATCCAGAGGGGTGAGCGCCAAGGCAAACCGAATGGGCGGCAAGATGCACAAGGCAATGGCAAAGCCCCGCACAATCTGGGGCCAAAACAGAGCATCATAATCTGATTCAATATTCATGGTGCCGCCCATAAATAAGCCCACCGCAAAAAGGCCAAAGCCTATGGCGGAAAGCAACCGCGCATCAAAGCGCCGATCGAGTTGCACCACAAAGGGCGCGGCCACCAATTGAGCAGCACCACTCACCAAAGTGACGATGCCAATTTCCATTGGTCCGTGCCCGCGCACAAAAGCCAGAAAAACCGGCATCAAGTAAACCGCGCCAAACAGGCAGAACCCCAACAAAAAGCTCAACATGCAGCCAAAGCTCAGGGCCCTGTCTTCAAACAAATGGAACATAATAGCCGGGTTCGGTCTGCGCCATAACAACCATGCGAAAACTGGAACGCTAACAAAACAGCTGACCACAAATGCAGATAACCAACCTTGGCTCGGCGCTTCTTTCAGGCCGATCAGCAAAATTGAGAGGCCCAGGGCCATCCACAATAGCGAAAGCCAATCGAGTGATTTTAGCAGTTTGAAGTTTGTCGCCCCGCGCGGCAAGCAGATCATCGCCGTGACCATGGCAATGCAGCCTGGGATAATATTGATCAGAAACAGCCAGTGCCAACTATAATGTTCAGTGAGCCAACCCCCCGCAACCGGACCCAGCGTTGGTGCTAAAACGGCCAAAAACCCACCCAGCGTGGTGGCCACTGTTTGTTGAAAGCCAGATGGAAACAGCAGAAATATGCTGGTGAATACCACGGGAATAAGCAGGCCCCCGGCAATGCCCTGCATCACCCGCCAAACCAATAAATCAAAAAACCCACCACTGGCCGCACATCCCAGCGACGCTAAGGTAAAGGTGATTAAGCTTCCTACCAGCAACCAGCGCATGGTGAAAACCCGCATGAGCAACCCGGTGAGTGGAATGGCGACGACTTCTGCAATTAAGTAGGATGTCTGGATCCAACTCATTTGATCCGCGCCGATTTTCAACGCTTCTTCAATCACCGGAAGTGACGTGACAACCACCTGTATATCCAAAATAGCCATAAACATACCGACACAAGCAGCAATAAAGCCAAGCCAGCGCGGTAGGAGTGGGACGTTATAGATATTGGTTGAAACGGATTGGTTCATATTTGAGACTTTCACCCACCACCTAAACCAATCATTGCGCAATCACAATAATTGGATTTTCAGGAAAAAGTTCCTTTAAAGTCGCTTTGTCTTTGAGATCGATCCCTTCAATGAGCTGGGGCATCTGCGCCAATTCCGCCGTGGTCCAATGTCCGGTCAGATAATCACGAATGAAACCGGATAAACGGGCATGATCGCGTGACACATTGCCAAAGAGCTGGCGCATATTGGCGCGCGCATTGGCAATCTCCTCGTCAGTGGGGCCTTCCTCACGAAATTTATCCCAGGATTTTTTGACCAGAGCTACCGTTGCATCGACATTGGTTTTGGCAATTCGACCAGTTACCTGATTGAGCAGCAGGGCTTCATAAAATGCAAGATTAGGCTGCAAGCCATAAGTTGCCCCCGATGATTCCCGAATATCTTTGAACAGCCGCGATTTCTGATCGCCCGTAAAAATTTCCGACAGCATGGAAGCGGCCACCCATTGCTTGAGATCAGCGCGGAAATTCTGCGCCATTCCAAAATCTAAAATGGCCTGGTCGCCCGTAGCAAAAGCAATGCGGATGGGTTCAGTGGGAGCAGGTTTGAATATCATGCGCGGCGTATCTGGCAAATCTGAATGCTCAGGCAAACCTGCGAGCAACAAATCAATAATTTCGCGCACCTTGTCATAATCCAGATTGCCAACCACACTTACTAAAATACGGTCGCGCGTAATATGTCTGGCCACCCAAGGGCGAAGATCAGCCGAAGTTACCCGGCGCACTGATTGAGCCGTCGGATTAAAGTAATTCTCATAAACATGAGGCTCAGCCGCAGCCCGATTGAAGGCTTTCTGGATGGCCGTTTCGGGATAAGCATTTATTTCTTCGACGCGCTCAGCCGAAGCCTCCCTTCTTTGCTGCAATTTCAAATCTGGAAAATCAGGTTTTGTTAAAACCAGATTGGCCAGATTGGCAGCGCCCATAATACCTTTTGAGGGGGCAGATAAATCCGCATAGGTCTGATCGGTATTGGCGGATAATGAAAAAGAACCACCCACATCCTGAAAGGCCTCATAGAGTTCAGAGCTACTTTTGCCACCCGCACCCGCTGTCATAAGGCCGGGTGCTAGAAAAGCTGTGGCGGGACCATTGGGATCATCCGAAGCCATGCCACCGCGAAAGGCAACTGAAACAGACACCGTATCTTGCAGGTCTGAGCGCAGATAGGTGAAAGGAATGCCGTGAAATGAGGTTAGCGCAACCAAGGGAAGGTCATCGGCGCAAGCTTGCGTGGAAAACCAAAATAGCAGGGAAAAAATAATCGAGATAGATTTCATTGCTCAAAGTCCTTCTGGCTTTAACAAGGCAACCCCAACACGCCCCGGCTTTTGCAACAAGGTGAGCAACGCATTCACATCTTCAACTTTCGCCGCATGCAAATCATCCATATAGGAAATCGCCTTTGCATAGCCATAGCGCAAGCTATCATCGCCAAGCGCATTAGCGCGTCCGCTGGCATTTTCCCATTCACTCAACAGAAAGTTTCGCTCCTTAAGGCGGTTAAAGCTCGCTTCTGAAAGCCCCGTTTGTGCGAGCTCAGCAAAATAAGTTTCAAATGCTGCACGCAGATCTTTTGGGTCTGTGCCATTTTCAACATCAGCGCTGAAATTGATTTGCCACATGCCATCGAATAGCGGGTCAACGGAGAATGTCCAGCTTTGCGCCAAACGATGCTCTTCAGAAATTCGGTCATGCAGACCATCAGGCAACCTGCTCACCACAGCACTTCGAAGAATATTCGCTGCTATCACTGATTTCCACGCGGTCGGCGCGGAGACAAGTTTTACAAAACTCAGTTTCACGCTGCGGGCCCGTGGCGAGGTTTTTTCAGCACTCACTTCTTCGGCTGAAATTGCAGTAACGCTCGGTGGCGACAAAAACACAGGCCGTTGTAAAAGCTCATGGTCATCACGTTTCATGGTCAAATCGCGAGCCACAGAAATATTGGCGATGGCTGATTGGGGAAACAGAGTCTCAATTGTGCTGCGCTGTGCAGAAACAAGCTCCGGCCCATAAATCAACACAAATACTCTGCTGCCTGTGTAATGGGTTGCATCAAAATCCAAAACATTCTGCATGCTCACACTGGCCACGGTCTCTTGGGTGCCACCTGGTGGATGCTCATAGGGCAAGCCATGATAGAGCTTAGAATAGAATTCTTGATAAAATGGCGTATCAGGGTCACTTTGTGAACGCTGCAGCAGCTCTTGCTGCACGATGGTTTTCTCAATTTTTAAATCAGCTTCGGTAATTTTCATCGGCTGCAATATTGCCGATAAAGTTTCCAAGGCTTTTGCAACACCTTCAGGCGGAACATTCAAATCATAGCGTGTGGTCTGATAACTTGTTGCCGCATTGGAGGATGATCCAGGGATTGCATCAAACCCCACAAAGCCAGCACCATCATTGGTTTTGAATTTCAGATGTTCCACCACATGGGCAATGCCCGGAACTGAATCCGATGTTGATCCAGAAGGCACCCACATTGAAATTTGGTATGACCCGGCATTGGCAATGCCAATTTCTAGAATTTCGGCCTTGGGATTGGCCGCTGCCTTGTGCGGCGCAGGTTGCAAATAATATAAAATGCCGCCCGCCACCAAAATAGCCAAAACCGCATTGCGTAAGAAATGACTTCTGCCGGAAGATTGATACTGATTCATCCCGACAAATTACAAACAATCTCCAAACATGCCAGTAACAAATCACCCTGTGGGCAACCTCAGGTGATTGCTTTTTTGTAATGTCCGCCTGTTATCTCATAATAGTCGCCAGCTGAATCACAATAAATATGCCCGCCCAATTTCAGGTCAGTTTTGCCATCAATTGCTCCAACGCATAGTGAAGTGGTGGTGGAATCATTCGCCTTCCAAAACAGACTTGAACCACACTCTTGGCAAAAGCCCCGCTTGGCCTCTTCACTTGAGACAAACCATTTCAATCCATCTTGGCGCGTGAACTTTAAGTCCACGTCAGAAACATGGGTTGAAGTCCAGTAGTTTCCCGTCATTTTGCGGCATTGGATACAGTGACAAGCGATCACATCATCTAAAGGGCCATGAATTTCATAGGCCACTGCGCCACACAAACATGATCCCGTTTTCATTGTTTAAACTCTTGCGCTAAAGCGTGAATGTGATCCGGCCCAATGCCACAGCACCCGCCATAAATTGTGGTGCCTTGTTTTTTCCAATCATGTGATTTTGCAACCAGATCAGCAGGCGAAATCATATCGACAAACAACCAATCCGGCGCTTTGAAATATCCGCATTCAGGATAGGTGGCTAATGGGCCGCTCCAATATTTCTTTAAGACATCCAAAGCTTCATCAGTATCATTGGCAGAAGTGTGCATCACGCACATCACGTCTGGCTTAAGTGCTGCCAGAGTTCTTGCGACCTCATCATAAGCGCAATCTGCCCGGCCCCAACCTTGCAGCTGACCAGTTTCTCCACGTTCAGCTGAAAGCCCAATCCACACTGGTAGACCAGTATCAAGGGCGGCCTCGCTGGCCCAAAGCGCATAATCAGTGTCGCGCATCAATTCCATAATGATGAAATCAACACCGGTCTTTTTCAAACCCTCGGCCTTATTTTTAAACAGGCGGCGCGCTTCTTTTTCGCTCCACACATGCCCCAAATTATTGCGGTCTGAACCCGTTTGCATGGGGCGCATGGTGGAAATGGAACCAGCGACACCCACATTATGACCCTCGGCAGCTTCCTTAGCGATTTTCACGGCAACGGCATCAATCATTTGCACGTCATCATCACGGCCAAGATTGTTAAACACCAATGCACTGGTGGCAAATGTATTGGCCGTAATCACATCAGCGCCAACACGGATGTAATCATCATGCACAGCCCTCACAATCTCGGGATGAGTCAAATTGGCGGCGGCACACCACGTCTCATCGCTCATCGGGGCACCCCGGCGTTGAATATCCGTGCCCGTGCCACCATCGAGAATGATGGGGTCGCCATTGGCCAGCTTCTCTTTAATTTTATCGTAGCTCACGAAACGCCCTCATATGAAATTGTGCCTGTGGTTTTGAATATGTAAAACTCTGGCCCACCGGGCAAGCCCGGCGCGCCAGACATCCGCCATTCATGCATTCTGCACCTGCATTAGATTTAAGGTGCTCACCACAAGCGGCAACATTATAGGAAGAACCGTCAAATGCACCCACCGGGCAGGCAGATAAACAAGGTTTGTCGCGGCAGCTTTCGCATGGATGCGTTCCAGCTGAACTGCGCGGCAAATCAAACTCGACGGGAAATAAAAGCGCTGCCCGATAAGCATGCCACAATCCATAAGCGGGATGAATGTTTAAACCGAGGGGCGACACATGCCCAGCCCCGCCTCGCCGCGCCCAAGAGAGAAACGGCAGGGCAGGCTTATCAAAGGGAAACACCGCCTTTGCCCCCAAATCATCAGCGAGCGGCTCCACCACAACCCGCGTCCATTCATCCATAGTGGGCGCACCCGAACGGGCAAAGCGCAAAAACATATCCGGCCCGGCATTACCGATGAGGATAACCTGTTTTGTCTCCCCCATATCCAAAGGTGAAAACCAACCAAGCGGCGTAAATGTTTCGCGGCGAATGCGGGTGAGGATGGGATGTTCCATCCTTGGCCTCTTACTTCATCCAGCGCGGATCGCCAATCTCCATCATTTCACGCGGCAATTTAATGTCGTGGTGGGCGCGGATCACGGCGTCAATTTCCAGCGGGATATATTCAGGATAATAAGTAGATAGAATTTCGGTCTTCTTCGCGATGGCCTTTGCCAAGATATCTGGCTTGCCCGCTTCATTCCACTCCTTCGGGCTCATGCGATTGGCCATGGCGGGATAAATATATTCTGTCTGCATCATGGTCAGCGTTTGATTGGAACCCAGATAATGGCCCGGACCTTCCAAACAAGTTTCGGTAATCACATCAAGCGACAGAGTATCCTCAGTCACCTCAATGCCACGCACATTGCGGTTAATGGCACCCAGCATATCATTATCAATGAGAAGGCTCTCTAAACAGAAGCCGAGCAGCGAAGCATGCATACCAGCGGACTCATACATCAGGTTAATGCCGGTCATCGCCGAAATACCAGCCGTCAAACCCTTCTCATAACCTGCTTGAATATCCGGCATCTTGGCATCGCACATGCCAGCAGCTGAACCCACAGTGAGGCCAAAATAATGGCCCATCTGTGCACAAGCCGAGGTGATCAACGCTTGCTCGCCTGAACCACCGCTCATTGCTCCCGTGCGCAAATCAGAAACAAAAGGCCATGGCCCCCAAATGGCGATGGCCCCTGGCACCACGCAATTGATATAAACCAAACCCGCCAGGCATTCCGCCACAGCTTGCACCACCGTGCCAGCCAATGCGGCCGGAGCAGTGGCCCCGGCTTGCGCAGCCGATAATAACAACACGGGCATGCCCCCGCGTGCCGCCACTTCCAAACAGGCGCAGGCATCTTCAGCAAAATTTAAGGGCGGCACCACGAAGCAATTAGATTGCGAAACAAAGGGCCGCTCGCGCCATTTTTTCTCACCACCTGCAACATAGTGCAAAATCTGCAAACACTCATCCACATGCGCAGGTTCAACCATTGAGGTGCCCACATGTTTCTGCGTACCAGCCAGCGAAGCATAGAGAGTGTTAATATCAAGATCATGGCCGTTCAGCATGTCACGCGCCGTGAGGCAACGTTGAAAGAAATGGATATGTTCACAGGTATCAACAATGCGCGCTGCATCATAGAGATCAGCCAAATAAGATTCGCGATACGAGTTGCTCGCAATATCCACGACGTGAACCGCAGCACCCGCCGTGCCAAAATAAACCTTATTGCCCCAAGGCTCCATATCGAGCTCAGGCTTGCGCGCATGGAGAACAAAATTCTTGGCGCAGGAAGCCAGAATATCTTCAACCAATGCGGGCGGAATGCACAGCCTCCCATTGTCGCGCATAAAACATCCGCGCGCCGTCATCGCTTCAATGCAGGATGGAATGGCCCGCGCTAACCCCACATCATTGAGAAGCTTCAGCGCCGTCTGATGAATGCGAACCATATCCGCATCCTTTAAAGGTTTATACTGCCCGCCTTCCATGCCAGGGCGAACCGCGGCTTTGGACATGGGAATAGCTGTGGAGCGCAAAGTCCGCCGTGCATCGCGGCCACCACGGCGTTTGGTTACATCTTCAACTAATGACATGGTATTTCCTTTGAGGCATTTTGTTTGAGGTATTTTGCTCTTATTCGCTGAGAGTTCAAAGCGGCAGTTATCTCCACGTACTGGTGAGAAAATTTAACCATTCACCTAAAAATCGGCAAACTCACCAAAACCGCAAATGCAATCAAAATCAGACTGCTCATCCGAAACACTGCCGGGCTGGCAAAGCCAAATAATTTTGAGCCGATATAGGTTCCCACCCCATAGGCTGGCCCAGCAAACACCGAGAATTTTAAAATCTCCAGCGACATTAACCCGCCCCACACATAGGTCATCACCGATAAAACCGAGCTGGCAGCAAAATATAAAATTATATTGGCCCGGAGTTTTGCGTGTGCCGTGTCGGTGCCCATCCAATAGCTCACCACGGGTGGCCCGCCAATTTGCGCGATGCCGGAAAACAATCCAGAAATTGATCCAACGCCGACCGTAGCTAACGCGTGTGGTTTTCCGCGATAGCGCCAACCTGATGCGAGAAGCACCAGCATAGCCGCCGCCATGCCAGCAATTAGCCAACGCAAAGTGATCGGTGAGTAATGGGTGAGAACAATTGTGCCAAGCGGCACACCCACCAAAGCCCCGATAAACATCAGCGAGACATCGCGCCGATCTCCCAACTTAAACGCCGGAGGAATGAGATAACTCGCAAACACCCCATCAATAATCACCAGAATGGGGGCAGCAAGTTTAGGCCCCACTAAAGCGCTGGCCAGTGGTACAAAAATCAAAGCCGCCCCAAACCCCGAAAACCCACGCGAGAGGCCAGCAACAAGGGCAACAAGCATCAAGAGGGCGAGAGTGGAGGAGGGAATATCTGGAAATAGATTCATTGAAGTGAACATGAATTCAAATGTTGAGACTGTCCACTTAACAGTTCATGTGAAAAAATATCACCACCATTCGCCGCACCCCCTCCCTAAACACGCCATTTCCTCTATGTTACAAACCGAACAGCCCAACCTGATAGGTGAATTCCCTTGGCCAGACGAGACTTGCCACCCCTTCGCGCTTTAACTGCTTTTGAAGCCGCAGCCCGCCTTGGCTCCTTCCGCATGGCGGCGGGGGAATTGGGAATCACCCGCTCAGCGGTTAGCCATCAGGTGAAATTGCTTGAACAGCGCCTTGATGTGCTGCTGTTTCGCCGTGATGCGCGGCGCGCCGAACTCACCCAATTGGGCCAGACTTATTATCCCACCGTACGCGATGCCTTCGATCAGATCGAAGCGCAAACCCGGGCGCTGCGCCCCAGCACCACCGACAATGAACTCACCATTCAAGTCTATGTCACGGTGGCGCTGAAATGGTTGATCCCGCGCCTCTATGATTTTGAACGTAAATATCCTGATACAAAAGTTCGGCTCTCCACCAGTTATTTCGATTGGGATTTTGATGAGCGCAATGTCGATGTCGGTCTCATTCTGGCGCGCAATAAATTACCTGGGCATTATTATCGGCCTCTGTTTAAATCCTATTTAAAACCGGTCTGCGCCCCATCGCTGAAAATCAAAACCCTTGATGAAATAAAAAAACACAAGCTGATTGATGTTTATACAGCTGAAGAAGATTGGCAGATTTGGCTGGAAGCGGCGGGTGTGAAAGGCATTAAGCCTGCAAATAGATTAGCTGTGGATTCTTATATTCTGGCGCAGGAAGCCGCCATTGAGGGCAGGGGTCTGGCCATGACGATTGGGCCTTATGCTGCCGAAGATATTAAGCTTGGACGATTGGTTGAGCCCTTTCCTTTGCAGGTTGAACACAAGCACCATTGGTATTTCGCGTGCAATGCCGAGCATCGCACAAAGTCAAAAATCAAACGTTTTGAAGATTGGTTGGTCAAACAAGTGGCCGCTGACCCGATGCTGGAAGTTTTAAAGGAAGATAAGAAATGAGCGAACTAGAAACCCGTCGCCCGCGCCGTGGCGGTGCCCGTGCAAATCCAGGTGCTGGCGGTGGTGCCGTCATTCCGCAGCTGCCTCCACGCAAAGTAAAGCGTCTGTTTCCGCCCACCAATATCATCTCGGCTGATGAAGTTGAATCGATTCACTTGGCCTCTCTCAAAGTTTTAGCCGAAATCGGCATGGATTTTTTGGACGATGAAGCGCGTGATATGTGGCGCAAAGCCGGTGCCACGGTGGAAGGCGAAAGGGTGCGCTTTGAAGCGGGCCTGCTCGAAGAGCTGATCAGCCACGCCCCAGCCGAATTCACCGTTCACGCCCGTAATCCGGCCCACAACATGCAAATCGGTGGCAATAACATGGCCTTTGGCACAGTGGGTTCACCGCCGTCTTGCCATGATACTGATGGCGGCAGGCGCACGGGAAATCGCGCCGATTATCAAAAGTTTTTAAAGCTGGGCCAACATTTCAATGCCATTAACTTCAGCGCCGGATATCCAGTTGAACCTGTCGATCTACATTCCGGCATCAGGCATCTCGAAGCCTTGCGCGATATGGCAACGCTGATGGATAAGCCGATGACAGCCTATTCGCTGGGTGCGCACCGCATTCAAGATGGCATTGAAATCGCAAGATTGGCGCGCGGCATCTCACATGAGCAGTTTGAACGTGAGCCAACTCTCACCACCATCATCAACACCAATTCGCCGTTAAAGCTCGATGCTTATATGTTAAATGGTATCAAGGAAATGTCATCACGCGGGCAGGTGGTTTGTGTCACACCATTCACATTGGCCGGGGCCATGGCTCCGGTAACCATGGCAGGTGCTGTGGTTGAACAAAATGCTGAAGCCTTGGCTGGTCTTGCCTTCTGCCAATTGGTAAAAAAAGGTGCGCCGGTGATCTATGGCGGCTTCACCTCGAATGTGGACATGAAATCGGGCGCACCAGCATTCGGCACGCCGGAATATATGAAGGCCGTGATGGTGGGTGGGCAAATGGCCAGACGCTATAACCTGCCATATCGTACCTCAAATACCTGTGCTGCCAATATGATGGATGCGCAGGCGGCCTATGAAAGCGTGTTTTCTCTGTGGGCCCTCACCATGGGTGGCGGCAATTTCATTATGCATGGCGCAGGGTGGCTTGAAGGGGGTCTGGTGGCAAGCTTCGAGAAGTTCGTCATGGATGTGGACCTGATCCAAATGGTCAGCGAATTCCTGCAGCCCCTTGAAACTACTGAAGATGCGCTCGGTGTTGAAGCTATCCGTGAAGTCGGTCCCGGGGGCCATTTCTTCGGTGCGCAGCACACGCTGAACCGTTATTCCAACGCGTTTTATCAGCCGATTATTTCGGACTGGCGCAACAACCCGCAATGGCTCGCAGCGGGTTCGCCCGATGCGTTGAAGCGTGCCAATACCGTTTACAAGCAAGCGCTAGCCGAATATCAACAGCCCTATATGGAAGATAGCATCCGCGATGGTCTGAATAACTTTGTGGACCGCAGACTTTCTGAAGGCGGAGTGAAAACTGATTTCTAAAGTTCTCGTCATTGGTGGCGCCAATGTGGATATCAAGGCCAAAACCTTGAATGCCCATATTGCGGCAACATCCAATCCAGGATCAGTGAATATCACCGCAGGCGGTGTGGCCCGCAACATAGCGCATAATCTCGCAAGGCTTGGTGAGAGTGTCAGTTTGCTCAGTGTTATCGGCACCGATGCTTATGGCGATATGGTGCTGGCGGCCACCAAAGCCGCTGGCGTTAACGTCGACAATGTGGTCCGTGTTGATAAAGCCACCGGAACCTATTTAGCTGTGTTGAATGCCAATGGTGAACTGATTACCGCGGTAAATGACATGCGCTTGTTGACGGTAGCAATGATTGAAAACTGCCAAGCTGAAATTGCCACTGCCGCTGTGGTCGTTGCTGATTGCAATTTGGAGTTTGAATGTCTGCGCGCCATTAAGGCCGAGAGGCTGATTATTGAGCCCGTGTCAGTTCCAAAATCGCAACGCCTTTTGCAAATTTTAAAACAACGCCAGATTTATTTAGCCACTCCCAATCTTGATCAAATCGAAGCGCTCACCGGAACTCGCAATCCACAATCCGCAGTAAAAATATTGCATAAGTTGGGCCTGCAAAATCTGGTTATTCATGCGGGTGAGCAGGGCTCATATGCTTCTGATGGCAAATCATTCACCCATATCCCAACGCAAGCCAGAACCATTGTCGATGTGACTGGCGCTGGTGATGCCGCAACAGCCGGGCTTGTGCATGGCCTAATGCAAAATCTGCCACTGGCAAAAGCTGCCAAGATCGGGCAAGAAATCGCTGCAAAAGTGATCGCAAGTAATCGCTCGACTTTGGATTGATGATGATAAAACTAACTGATGAAATTAAATCTGCCATAGCTCAACGAAAGCCTGTGGTGGCGCTCGAATCCACCATCATAGCGCATGGCATGCCATTCCCGCAGAATCTGGAAATGGCTCGCGAAGTGGAAACCATCGTGCGTGACAATGGCGCCATCCCCGCCACCATTGCGGTGATTGAAGGTGAACTTCGCGCCGGACTTTCAGACTCTGAACTGCAACATTTCGCCAAAACCGGCCCTTCCATCATCAAAGTCTCAACCCGCGATTTGCCCTTTGTTGTGGCCAAGAAGATGACGGGTGCCACCACAGTTGCTTCCACAATGCGCTTAGCTGCCATGGCCGGAATTCATGTCTTTGCTACAGGTGGCATTGGAGGTGCGCACCGCGGCGCGGAAAGTAATTTTGACA
>JANYGE010000246.1 GCA_025362535.1 Hyphomicrobiales bacterium | reverse complement strand
TGCAGTCTTGTCATATGATAACACTTTATGACCCGTTGCAACGACTTCATGCGCCTGACACATTTATTGTGGCAGGCAGGCCCCAACCCATTCCTGAAAAACCAGAGCGCGTTGATATGTTGATGCAGGGTGTCGAAGCTGTTGGCAGCACTGTCTTGCTTCCACCGGCAATTGGGAATGATATTCTGGTTTTGGTGCATGATCAGCGCTATCTGAGTTTTCTGGAAACCCTGAGAGAACGCTGGGCCCATGTGCCACAGGCCAGCGATATTCCGCTGCCCAATGTCTATGCCATTGGCAGGGCTTCGCTTCCGCCTGTTGGTTATCCTGATGCCGTGGTTGGGCAAGCGGGTTATCATTTGGGTGATGGCGCTTGCCCAGTCACGAGCACGACATTGGCAGCGGCTAAAGCCAGTGCCGCCTGTGCCGTTGAGGCAGCAAGGCTGGTGATGGCTGGCGAAAGATTAGTTTATGCGCTGTGCCGGCCACCGGGCCATCACGCCGCCTCTGACTTGGCAGCAGGATTTTGCTTTTTTAACAATGCAGCTTTGGCGGCAGAAGTTTTAACACAGGCCGGAAAACGCACTGCCATTCTGGATATTGATGTGCACCATGGCAATGGCACTGAAGCCATATTCTATGATCGTGCTGATGTGCTGACGGTTTCCATTCATGTTGATCCAAAACGGTTCTATCCCTTCTTCTGGGGCTATGAGGCTGAACATGGACGGGGTGCTGGGGAAGGCTATAATCTCAATTTGCCATTGCAACGCGGCACTGAAATTAAAGCCTATTTATCTGCACTGGATTTAGCCTTAGAGCGTGTGAGTGAGTTTGCACCTGATGTACTCGTCATTGCTGCTGGATTGGATATCGCCATTGATGATCCGTTCAAAGGCTTTGCTATTCACACTGAGGACTTCACAACGATTGGTCGGCGTATTGCAGAAATGAAACTACCGATGGTTACGGTGCAAGAGGGCGGATACCCTTCTGACAGTCTGGGGAGCAATCTCGGAGCCTTGCTCAAAGGGCTTGGTGCATGAGCCTTGGAATCCGCCCCATGCGCGATGGTGAAGAAGATGCTGTTGCCGTTCTTATTCGGCAACTGCCGAAAGATTTGGGCCTGCGTGCTATTCCCAAAATGACCGGGCAAAATCTGCGTGACGCCAAGGGCCTGGCCCATGTGACGGTGGCGGATGATGCTGGACTCATTCTTGGTGTGTGCTTATGGACCATGACCTATTCCTCCTGGCGCGGCTGCCCGGGCATTTACATTTGCGATCTTTATGTTTTGCCCCATGCGCGTGGGCGCAAAATTGGTGAAAGACTTTTGCACGGCACTTTGCGCGAGTCGCAGAAAATGGGTGCAGGCTTTGTGAAAATGGAAGTTGATGTGGTCAATGATGGTGCAGCGCGTTTTTATGAGCGGCTTGGATTTCTTCACAAAGCTGATGACCGGATATTTATACTTGAACCAGATGCATTCAAAGATTTAATGAAAGGTACTTTATCATGACCATTAAAACTGTAGGCCTCATTGGTGTTGGATTGATGGGGCATGGCATTGGCAAGAATATTTTGGCCAAGGGCTTCAAGCTTAATGTGTTGGCCCATAAGAACCGAATTCCGGTGGATAGCTTGGTTGGCAAAGGGGCGCATGAATGTAAGAGTGTTGCCGAGATTGCTGAGCAATCCGACATGGTGATTTTGGTGGTCACTGGCACGCCGCAAGTGGAAGAGATTGTCTTGGGCGACAAGGGGCTTTTGGCCAATGGCAAGAAGGGATTGATTATTGCGGATTGCTCGACGGCCGAACCAGATTCAACCCTGCGTCTTGCAAAGGCCGCTGAACAGTATGGTATGGTCTTTCTTGATACGCCAATGACGCGCACCCCCAATGAAGCAGAGGCTGGCAAGCTTGGGTTGATGGTGGGTGCGGATAGTGCGATCTTGGAAAAAATTCGCCCCGTGCTCAATTGCTTCGCCGATCTCATTGTGCACACGGGGGCCGTGGGCACTGGTCATCAGGTTAAGCTCATCAATAACTTTCTCTCTCTTGGCCATGCGGCCATTGCGGCTGAGGCCATCACCGTTGCTGCAAAAGCTGGCGTTGAAATGGAAGCATTTCGTTCGGTGATTATGGGTGGCGGTGGCGCTTCAGTCATGTTCGGGCGATTGATTAATGTTCCTTTGCATGATGATGATACTCAAGCGAAATTTGCCATTCGCAATGCGCGCAAAGATCTACGCTATTACACCAACATGACTGAATCCATGCCCGTTGCATCCTTCATGGCTGAACAGGTTCACCAGACTTTTGTGCTGGCCGACACAATGGGATATGGCGAACGCTTCGTGCCGCGGCTTATCGATATGATGAAGAAGCTGGCCGGGATTTAATTTTTCTTTGCACGTTTTGATTTCTTTGGTTTCGGCTTAGATTCCGATTTTGCAGCGCTTTCAGGAATCGCAAATATTGATGGCAGCACATCTAAATCTACTTGCTCATTCGTCTTTGCGCGTGGAGCCATAGGAGCGCGACCCGGCTTTGGCGTTGCAGGCTCATCCTGTGGCCAGAGAGGTGTTGAGACGGGTTGGGATTGAGGCTCAGCCTGTGGCCAGAGACGAGACGAAGTTGGTTGCGCTTGAGGCTCAGCCCGTGGCCAGAGACGAGACGAAGTTGGTTGTGGTGTAGGTGCCTTATAGAAAACCACCGGAAGAAGAGTTTCAGCCAAGGGTGGCGGTGAAGGGGCCGCCGCCATGCGCGGGAGAATGGCTAGAAGCTCTGACACTTCATTGGCCGTCTTGGGTTCTCCGATATAGAAGCCTTGGCCTAAGTCGCAGCCAAGTTGCGACAGCCGTTCAATCTGAACTTGGGTTTCAATGCCTTCCGCCACAACAACCATGCCAAGGCCGTGGGCCAGTTCAGTTATCGTGGTGATGATCATGCCGCTGCGGGTGTCGAAGCTTTCTGGCGTTAAGAAAGAGCGATCAATTTTCAGCGTATCAAAAGGCAAGTCGCGCAAGCTTGAAAGGTTGGAAAAACCAGTGCCAAAATCATCGCAAGCCAAGCCTACACCGAGGCTGCGCAAACGTTCAAAGATTTTGCTGGCGCGGTCTGGGTGGCGCATGATTACTGATTCAGTGACTTCAATTTTCAAGCTGTTTGGCTTGAGGCTTTCACGTTCGATGATGGCCTGCACCTGCTCGAGGAAATTGCTTTGAAGTAAATGACTGGGTGAGATGTTGACTGACACGAAAAAGTTTTCGTCGCGGCGTAACACACGTTGCCACACACCCAATTGGCGTGCTGCATTGGCCAGAACGATTTCTCCAATTTCACCAATCATGCCGGCATTTTCGGCCATATCGATGAAATCAGCGGGTGGCAGCAAACCCTTTTTGGGGTGACGCCAACGGGCCAGAGCTTCAAAACCCGCAATCTCCAGTGTCTTTAAATTGGAAATGGGTTGGAACTGCACTTCAATTTCATCGGATGCAACAGCGCGACGAAGATCAGATTCGAGCGCCAAATGCATGGAGCGATCATCTTTCATATCAGTATCGAACACCACAATCTGCGCACCGCCCAAACGGCGCGCCTCTAACAAAGCGCTGGCCGCCTGTTGCTGTAAGTCACTGGCGGTAAGGCCGCGTTCGCTGGCATGCGAAATACCAATGCTGGCTGCCAATGTTATTTCATGCTGGCCCATGGTGGTTGGTTCAGCCAATGCATCGCTGATGATTTCCGCCAATTCATGGGCATCGCGTTGGGCAATCGCTTCAACAGCCATCACCGCAAATTGGCTGCCGGATATGCGCGCCACCGATTCATCATCAGTCAAACATTCCTGAATGCGGGCCCCAGCCAATTGCAGTAGGCGGTCGCCGTGATCATGGCCCAAGGCTTCATTGAGGGTTTTCAAGCGATCAAGATCAATCAGCATCAAGCGCAATTGAAAGCCGATCGGCTTTACCAGTTCACGTTCGATGCGGTCCATGAAAATAGCGCGACTGGGCAGGCCGGTAACGGGATCATGCACGGCATCAATAATCAGGCGCTCTTCGGTTTCCTTCACTTTGGTGACATCGGTTAAAGTGCCAATGCAGCGGTCTGGCAATTGATTGGGGCCTGGCACCACGCGGGAGCGCAGCTCATACCAACGATAATTTCCTTCCGCATTGCGGAGCCGCAAATCGAGATCAATGTGATAGCCGAGTTGGAGGTTATCCGCTTCAAGTTCACTTTTATATGCGGCGGCATCTACGGGATGCATGATTTCAAGAAATTTGCGCTCGCTGTTCAAACTCCAGCTTTGCGAATCATAGCCCAGTGCCTTGGCCAATTCATTGCCAATATCCAAATAGTGATCTTGTATTTGCCAATCCCAAAGAATGTGGCGGCCGCTGGATAAAGCCAGACTGCGGCGGCTGGCATCGGTGATAAAGGGTCTGATCGAAAGACCTTGCGTGAAAATAAACCGCAGCAACACCAAAGCCAGAACGATCTGCACTGCAGCCAATAAGCCAATGAGCACAGGAGAAAGGCTGGCTGTATGTGATTCAGACTGTGTAGTGACAGCGGCAAAAATTGCCCATGCGGAAATTGAAAGCCAAAACAACAGGCCATTATCAACAATTCCGGTGGCGTTATTTCGGTTGGCAGCCGTGATGCTAAACCCGATCAAGATGATCAGCGCAAAACTGATCCGAGCAGCGGTTGCGGCTTGGTTGGGATCAATGAAGGCGTAAATCATATTGGCGAGCAGCGCGACCAACACTAAAAACAGCAAGACCCCCAGCACTGGTTGGCGCTTTCTTATTGCTGTGAAAGTTAGAACACAGCTGAGCAGGGCAACCGACATGAGCGTTTCCACGAGTGCGCGTAGAATTGACGGTGGAAAACTAAACCATGAAAACTGCTGGAAAGCAGCAGACACATAGCCCATCTCAAAGTTGAGAAAAATCAGGCTGGCGATGCAGAAAAGCCAACCCGACAACAACGCACTATGCGGCCTAAACCCATAGAGAGCCAAGACACCTAAAGTGACCAGCAAAGAAACTCCAAGCACCAGGCCACGGAAGAATGAGAGATTGCCAAGATGACCCACCAATACATGGCGCTGCCAGAGATTTGGTCGAAGTTTGGTGCCATTGGTCTCAACGGCAACGTTCATCGTTTGACCTGCTGGTATGTTAAAAGAAAAGGCTTTCTGATCAACCGCATCAAAAGGCAAAAGCACATCTGCACCCTTGGTGCTGGCGGCGCCTATAACTGAATTACCAAAAGGTTGCATTTGCAATATGCCAGAACCAGCAAAACGCTGTGGTTCTATCGCCAACACAAAATCCAGGTTGAGATCGCTGGTATTGTGGATGGAATAGAATGACCAGAAATAGGTTGGTCCCGGCCCTTTGGCGGGAATAACCACGGAAGCCGCATCGCCTGGCCCTTGCAGCGTAATGGTATTATTGGGCGTATTTATTGATTTACCAAGATCAGTCAAATCAATGCTTGTGGTATTGGAATCGACATTGACGATTGTTGCCACAGCATAGCTTGGGGCGTTAAATTCAAACAAAAAGGCACACATGACGAGGAGTAGCGTCAGAAGTTTCGAAGATTTTGCTCGTGCAGTTTTCATTCTAATCATTGTTGTAGGTTAGCGGCGGCGGATTGCCAAGGCGATTGTCGCTTTTAAGTTTTGAGGCGAGCAAACAAGAGGTGATCTTGCCACGTTCCAGCAATTTTCAAATAGGATTTTGCATATCCTTCTTGTTCAAACCCTGATTTTTTAAGAAGGGCAATAGAGGCGGCATTTGTAGGTAAACAAGCTGCCTCGATACGGTGCAGGCCCATGTCGTGAAAAGCATGATCGAGCAGCAGGCGTGTGGCTTCCGCCATATAGCCTTGGCGTGCATAGGCCTCGCCAATCCAATAGCCCAGAGTTGCGGTTTGGGAGATTCCCCTGCGTATATTATTCAAGTTTATGGCGCCGAGTAAATTTTGACCTGCGTCGCCTAAAATGAACAGTGCAATGCCACGCTCTTCAAGTGCCAATTTATTATAGATATGTAGGCGGTAGCGAAATGACGTTCGCGTGAATTCATCATCTTGCCATTCTGGCTCCCAAGGTTGCAGAAACGTTCGGCTCGCCTTTCGCAAATCAACCCAGGCTTTAAAGTCGTCGATATTTGGTGGGCGCAGTAAAATACGCTCCGAGCGCAGGATAGGCCCAGCACCAAGCTTTCTGAATGGCAGGCGGAAGCTCAATTGCTGGCGAAGCGGGCAGCCAGTGTGACGTGGCTTTCTAAAGCCGAAAGCTGGCCAACGGCACTGAGTGAAGGTGTGGCGGAGCGGAAAATGTCCTTTGCTAATTCACGCACTTGATCAGCCGTCACAGCCTCGATTTTCTTGATAAGGGTGGCCATTTCTGGCACTTCACCAAAGGCTAAAAACTGCCGGGCAATTTGATCGGCTCTGGATGAGGCGCTTTCGAGATTCATCACGATGCTGGTTTTGAGTTGGGCTTTAGCGCGATCAATTTCCTTGTCAGAAATTTCATCGGCCATAGACATCATCACGTTGGATGTGACCTCCATCAGATTGGGCGTGTGATCTGGCGAAGTTGCGGCATAAACACCGAGTTGGCCAGCATCTTCATACATGGTGCCGAAGGCAAACACACTGTAACAGAGCCCACGTTTTTCACGCACCTCTTGGAAGAGGCGCGAAGACATGCCACCACCTAGAATACTGGCCAATACTTGCAACTGATAGACTCTTGGGTCGCGGTAATTCGGAGCCGGAAATGAAAACACAATATGGGTTTGGTCTAAGGGCTTTTGTTCCGTCTGGGCCGTGCCAGCAAAAGTTGGTGGATGGCGCTGAGGGGCATGTCCGTGTGGAATTTTGCCGAAATGCTTTTCCGCTTCTTTCGCAAAATCGGCGTGGTTTACATTGCCGGTGGCACAAACCACCATACGCGAAGCCCAATAGTTTCGGGTGCGCCAGCCCAGCATCTGTTCACGGGTCATGGTTTCCACCAGTTCAGTCGTGCCCAGAATTGAACGGCCCAGCGGATGATCACCATAGCTTGCGGCTTGCGCGAGATCGAAAACCAAGTCATCGGGTTGATCTTTCGATGCCGCAATTTCTTGCAAGATCACATCGCGTTCGCGTTCCATTTCATCAGCGTCTAATGTGGACTCGGTAAAAATATCGGCGAGAATATCCATAGCCAGAGGCCAATCGGACTTTAGTGTGCGGGCATAATAGGTGGTGGTTTCCATACCTGTGGCGGCATTGATTTCACCGCCCGCACTTTCGATTTCCTCAGCGATGCCTTGAGCGGTTCGGCGTTTAGTACCTTTAAAGGCCATATGCTCAAGAAAATGAGCCACACCATTTTCTTCTGGCCGCTCGTCGCGAGCCCCGGCTTTAACCCAAATGCCCAAGGCCACAGATTCAAGATGCGGCATATTATGTGTGATAACGTGCAGGCCATTACTCAGCCTGGTGATTTCGACAGACATTTATCCTCCCGTCAGCGTTTGCCGTCAGAAAGGATAAAGGCCTTCACTTCAGCAGCACTGTTTGACAGTATTGTGAAACTTTCTGGCGCAATCATCAAGTGCGATAGTCGTTGTGGTAAATTTGGTCTAATTCCACAGGCTTTCTCGACAGCATCTGGGAATTTTGCCGGATGTGCGGTGGCCAATGTGATCATCGGGGAGCTGGTATGGGTTTTTGAGGCCACGGCATAGCCAACGGCTGTGTGTGGGTCCAATAATTCGCCAGTTTCTTGCAAAACCTTCGCAATAGTCGTCGCTGTTTCAGCTTCGCTGGTGGCGCCTGACTCAAATTCATTGCGAATGGAGTTTAAAGCATCGGCCTGCAAAGTAAAATTGCCGGATTGCTTGAGGCTTTCCATATGGGCGCGCACAGCAGAGGCATTGCCTTTGTTGGCCAAATAAACCAGCCGCTCAAAATTGCTGGAGACTTGAATATCCATCGATGGGCTTTGCGTGGCATGCACCCCCGTGATGGTGTAGCTGCCGGTTTTCAGCGTGCGGTCCATAATGTCATTGCTGTTGGTGGCGATCACCAAGCGGTCAATTTGCAAACCCATGCGCTTAGCAGCGAGGCCCGCGAATACGTTACCGAAATTCCCCGTAGGCACGGTGAAACTCACGGCCCGGTCAGGCGCACCCAATTGCAAGGCTGCATAAAAATAATAAACAATCTGAGCCATGATGCGGCCCCAGTTGATGGAGTTCACACCAGCGAGACCTACCTCATCGCGGAATTTCAAATCATTGAACAAGGCTTTCACAATCGCTTGGCAATCATCAAAATTACCTTCAATAGCGATGTTATGGATGGCGGGGCTTTTGACAGTGGTCATTTGGCGGCGCTGCACATCAGACACTTTGCCATGCGGATGCAAAATAAACAGGCTGGCATTTTGATTGTGCTGGAAGGCATCAATGGCGGCACCGCCTGTGTCACCTGATGTGGCACCCACAATTACAGCACGGCGCTTTTGTTTAGCCAATGACCAATCCATTAGGCGGGCCAAGAGCTGCATGGCCACATCTTTGAAGGCGATAGTTGGGCCATGGAACAGCTCAAGCAAATATTGGTTTGGAGCCATTTGTTTAAGAGGTGTTGTGGCTGGATGATGGAAGGTAGCGTAGGCCGCATCAACCATTTTACGAAGGTCGGCATCAGGCACGGAACCTGCGGTGAATTTGGAGCAGATGGCAAATGCGACATCGGCATAGGGTTTTCCACGCAAGGCCAGCTGTTCGTCACGGGTTACTTGCGGAAATGTTTCCGGCAAATAAAGTCCACCATCACGCGCAAGGCCTGACAGCATAGCGCCTTCAAAATCCAGAACAGCGGCTTCACCACGGGTGGAAATATATTTCAATTTATAAGGTCCCTTTGTAAATCGAAGTAGACTGTTGCTCTAGCCTTGTCCCTGAGATGGATCAAGCATCAGTCTTCTTCACCAAAGACCTTGCGAAGAAGCTGGACACCCCCAGCAATGCAGCGGCCAGTCCGAACCATGTGATGGCATAGCCCAGATGATTGTTGTTCAGTTCGACTTTCGGTTTTTGGGCAATCGGCGGAAGTGTCGTGTCTAGGCTTGGCAGCTTTTGCACGATGAATGTCGCAACTTTGGCATCTGCTGGTGCACCAACGGTGGCCAGCATTTCGGGCACATCCCACCAATACCAAGTATTGGCGACCACATCATTGTCATTGTCAAAAAATCCGCGACCCTTGTGATGAAGACGAATGACCCCGGTGATGTCTTCCGGGGCAGCTTCTCTCGAACTCATTTTTTCGGGGGCAGCACCTGCATCAACCAAAACAAATGTGCCATCAGTGCTGGTGAAAGGAACGATTATTTCCCAGGCTGGCCTGCCGTCAGAGGAGGTGATCTTATTCAAAGCATGGGGCCAATCGCTGCGGCCTTGGCTTGTTACTTTCAAATATTCAATATCTTCATCTTTGGCTTTTCGCTCCAGAGCCTCTGATAAAGTGATGGGAGCTGCGGCCATGCGCGCTTCAAGATTAGCGATGAGTTTGGTTTTTTCGGCGAGGCGGAAAATTTGCCACGTGCCTAAGCTGCACAGTATTGCGATACCAATGGCTGAAGTGAGCGCCAGAGGCCAGAGCCTTCGCATTATTGGCGGCCTTCATGGGCGTTGGTCAGCCATTGTTGGCAGAGCAGAAAGCCCTTGGCGGGGCGCAACATGATCATGGGCAGAATGATGAGCACCGGAATGGCGATCAGGATATGGACATACCATGCTGGGCTATAAGCGATCTCAACGCCGAGGATTGAGCCCACACCAAACACACAAGCAAAGAGCATGACGAACCATGTGGCCCCGTCGCCTGCATCGGCAAAGTCAAAGGATAGGCCGCACGAGCTGCAAGATTTTGCAACAGTCAAATAACCATCAAACAGTTTACCGCGGCCACAGCGCGGGCATTTTCCGCCGATCCCGGTTTTGAGGGCTGAGATCGGCGGATAATAGTTTTCAGTCATTATTCTATCGGCAGCACGCCGCCATAATTGCCCCAGATATAGATAGCGGCAAACAGGAACAGCCAGACAACGTCCACGAAGTGCCAATACCAAGCGGCAGCTTCAAAGCCGAAATGTTGTTTTGGTGTGAAATCACCTTTCAAGGCGCGGAACAGGCAGACCGTGAGGAATATGGTACCGACGAGAACATGGAACCCATGGAAACCAGTGGCCATAAAGAACGTGGAGCCATAGATATTGCCGCCATTTTCACGGCTGAAGGCGAACATGGCGTGGCCATATTCCCAAGCTTGCACACAGGTGAAGAGCGCTCCCAGAATGATGGTGATGATCAAGCCATTGATTAGGCCCTTGCGATCATTGTTGAGCAGAGCATGATGCGCCCACGTAACTGTGGTGCCCGAGGTGAGCAGGATCAATGTGTTGACCAGGGGCAAGTGGAAGGGGTCGAACACGACTGTGCCAGCAGGTGGCCAGATGCCGCCAGTGGCGGCAATGCGTGCCACCATTTTAGTTTCATTGGCAAAGAGGCTGGCATCAAAGAAAGCCCAAAACCATGCGACGAAGAACATCACTTCAGAAGCAATGAACATCAACATGCCGTAACGCAAATGCAGTGCGACTACGGGGGTGTGGTCGCCCGCGTGGGCTTCCTTGATGATGTCACGCCACCACATAAACATGGTGTAAAGCACCATAGCAAAACCGACGAAGATACCGATAGATGTGCCACCATGCATCCAAGTAACTGCGCCTACTGCCAAGATGAAAGCTGAGACAGCGCCAAAGGCTGGCCATGGGCTTGGATTGACCAAATGGTAATCGTGATTTTTAGCATGTGCATCGGCCATAGTGGTGCTCCTCAATTCGTTTTAGCTTCTGCGGTCTTGTCAGCATCCGCAGGGTAGAAGGTGTAAGATAAAGTAATTTCGTGAATGCCCTTGGCATCCGCATCATCAAGCAATGCGGGATCAACAAAATACATCACGGGGAATTCTTTTGACTCGCCCGCTTGCAAGGTTTGCTTGGTGAAGCAGAAGCATTGAATTTTATTGAAATAAGCACCAGCTGCAGGCGGCGTTACATTAAAGACTGCCGAGCCAGTCAAAACTTTGTCACCGATATTTTTGGCTTCGTAATAAGCCATGGCTTGTTCGCCGATTTTGATTTTCATTTCGGTTTGGCGGGGGTGGAAGTCCCACGTCAATGCGCCAGATGTATTGGCATCAAAGCGGATTGAAATCATTTGGTCAGTGGCTTGCTTCGGTGCCGCATCAGCGCGCTGCGTGGTGCCGCCAAAGCCTGTGGCTTGGCAAAAGGCTTTGTAAAAAGGTACGGCTGCAAAGGAGAGGCCAAGCATGGCACAGACCAATGCTGCGGCACTGAAAGCTACTTTGCGATTCTTGTTCGTGTTCGCCATCAGATCACCCGATCCGCGATATGAGCGCCCATTTTCACAATGGTGGTAATGAAGACGATAACCAGCAGCGCTGCGAGACACCACGCCATAATAATGCTGCGCTTCTTGCGGCGCTTCAAATCCTCAGCTGTAAAGGCGGGCACTGGCTTTTGTTCGCTCACATCAACACCGGAAGATTGAGCAGGCGTTCAACCAAGATCAAAGCGAACACAGCAAAGAGCCAGTAGATCGAAAAGCCAAACAGGTGCTTGCAAGCCTTGTCAGACTCTGGGCCATCGGCAGCACGGTAGATGTCAATGGCGTCCTTCAAAAACACCAGTGTAAGAAAACCTGCACCAGCCGCATAAACCATTCCGGCTACACCCGTGAGAACAGGCAAAAACACGATAGGCACCAGCAGAATTGAATAGATCAAAATTTGTTTGCGGGTTTCGGGGCGGCCAGCAACATTCGGCAACATGGGAATATTGGCTTTGTCGTAATCACCTTCGCGAAACAGTGCGAGCGCCCAGAAATGCGGTGGTGTCCACATGAAGATGAGCAAGAAAAGTGCGATTGAACCGAGGTCAACAGTCTGTGTCACGGCCACCCAAGCGACCATGGGGGGAAATGCACCTGCGGCTCCGCCGATCACAATGTTCTGTGGCGTATAGCGTTTGAGGCCGATCGTATAGACCACCACGTAGAAGAAAATAGTGAAAGCGAGAAGTGCAGCTGATTGCCAGTTCACCAGCAGGCCCAGCATCAGAACGGAGGCAATGGCCAAGGTCATGCCAAAACCCAAAGCTTCGCCGGGGAGGATGGCGCCACGTGGAACTGGGCGCGAAGCCGTGCGTTTCATCACCGCATCAATATCGGCATCATACCACATATTCAAAGCCCCAGAGGCCCCTGCCCCCAAGGCGATACAGAGGATCGTAATGAAGCCTAACCAAGGATGAATATGACCGGGAGCTGCGACAAGACCGACAACCGCGGTGAATATCACCAGAGACATCACTCTGGGTTTGAGCAACGCGAAATAATCAGATGCCGTGCCCTGCCCGCCTGGAGCAAGGATTACATCTGAAAATTCCGCGTTCTCGATTGTCATTATTATTACTTAATAATAGGTAGCGTGTTGAACTGGTGGAATGGCGGTGGCGAAGGCAATGTCCATTCCAAAGTTGTAGCTCCAACACCCCATGGGTTTGCCGGAGCTTTCACCTTCTTGGAATAGGCACTGAAGAGGCCAAACAAGAACACCAGCACGCCGACGGCCGAGATGTATGAACCGATTGATGAAACATAGTTCCAATCGGCATAGGCCGCTGGATAATCAATATAGCGGCGTGGCATGCCTGCGAGACCCAAGAAATGTTGGGGGAAGAACAAGATGTTAACACCAACAAAGGTGATCCAGAAATGCACCTTGGCAATGGTTTCGTTGTACATATAGCCGGTGATCTTGGGGAACCAATAATACCAGCCGCCAAAGATTGCGAACACAGCACCGAGCGACAGCACATAATGGAAATGTGCAACCACATAATAAGTGTCTTGCAAGCTACGGTCGACGCCGGCATTAGCCAAAACCACGCCAGTCACACCACCGACGGTGAACAGAAAAATGAAGCCGATAGCCCAGAGCATTGGAGCGCGGAATTCAATTGAGCCACCCCACATTGTGGCAATCCATGAGAAGATTTTAACACCAGTTGGGACCGCGATGATCATGGTTGCAGCCAAGAAATAGGCTTGCGTATCCGCATCGAGGCCCACTGTGTACATATGATGCGCCCACACAACAAAGCCGACAACGCCAATCGCAACCATCGCATAAGCCATACCGAGATAACCGAAAATGGGCTTCTTCGAAAAGGTGGAAATGATGTGGCTGATGATGCCAAAGCCTGGCAAAATCAAAATATAAACTTCAGGATGGCCGAAAAACCAGAAGAGATGTTGGAACAACACTGGGTCGCCACCCTTGGCCGCCACAAAGAATGATGTCCCGAAATTACGGTCAGTGAGCAACATGGTGATGCCACCAGCCAAAACTGGCAGCGACAACAACAACAAGAACACAGTTACCAAAACTGACCATACGAACAATGGCATTTTGTGCAATGTCATGCCTGGGGCACGCATGTTAAAGATTGTTGTGATGAAGTTTATGGCACCAAGGATTGATGAGGCACCAGCCAAGTGCAGCGACAGGATTGCAAAATCCATCGCAGGGCCGGGTTGGCCGCTTGTCGAGAGAGGTGGATAAATGGTCCAGCCGCCGCCCACGCCATGCATGCCGGGAGGGCCTTCAACAAACATTGAAATCAGCAGAAGGGCAAAAGCCGGAACGAGCAACCAGAACGAAATGTTATTCATGCGCGGGAAGGCCATATCAGGTGCGCCAATCATCAAAGGCACAAACCAATTGCCAAAGCCGCCTATCATTGCAGGCATGACCATAAAGAAGATCATGATGAGGCCGTGGGCGGTAACGAACGCATTATACATCTGCTTGCCGTTATCGATGGCTGAATCTGCCGACACGCCATAAACCATTTGCGCAAGACCGCCGAAATATTGAATGCCAGGCTGAGCCAATTCCAAACGCATCATAACAGAGAGAAAGCCGCCAATCACACCAGCCATAATGGCAAACCACAGATACATGGTGCCAATGTCTTTATGGTTGGTGGAGTAAACGTAACGACGCCAGCCAGATGGATCAGCGTGAGCGTGTTCGTCGTGTACAGCGTGAGCAGTTGCCATTTTATGTGCCTCTCAGATCAAATCAGTTTTGTGCGAGCTTGGTTTTAGACCAAGCATCAAATTCTTCTTGCGAAACCACATGCACTTCTATTGGCATGAACGCATGTTCTTTGCCGCAAAGTTCAGAACACTGGCCATAATAAACGCCTTCTTTCGTGGCCTTGAACCAGTCCTCATTAAGGCGACCGGGAATGGCGTCAATCTTCACGCCGAACGAAGGAATGGTCCATGAATGGATGATGCCTTCAGGATCAGAGGTAACGATGAGCTTGACGGTTTTATTGACAGGAACAATAACCGGAACATCGGTGGCCAGCAGATAAGGCTTACCTGCTTTTTCGGCATCAGCTTGCGGCATTAGATAAGATGTAAAGCTCACTTTGGCTGACTTATCGTCATTCAACCCAAGATCAGGATATTCATATGTCCAGTTCCAGCTTGGATTGCCAATCACCTTAATGGTCATATCAGGAACTGGAATATCGCGTTGCAGATAGAGCAAGCGGATCGATGGAATAGCGATAGCCACGAGAATGAGAACAGGAATAATCGTCCACGCCACTTCAAGACCTGCATGGTGAGTGGTTTTAGAAGGTACTGGATTGGCTTTGGCGTTGAATTTCACCATCACGACGATGAGCAGAGCAAGAACGAACAACGTAATTGCTGAGATCACCCAGAGCAGAATATTGTGGAACCAGTGGATATATTCGGCAACCGGGGTCACAGGGTCTTGCAGGCCTAATTGCCAGTCAACGGCTTTGCCTGCTTCGGCAAAGGCACTGAGTGGTGCGCACACCAAAAGAGCAGCAGCTACTAGACCCAAAACCCGCTTTGAACTCATTGTCATTGCCTCATATTTCCTCAATTTGCGCTTGCTTTTGCACAGCCCACGCCATCCCTTATCAGGGACTCAATTCTAGGCCGTTTCTTCACCACATAATACGCATGGCCGCAACAGAAGTGGGCGCGGCAAAACGTCATTGGAGCAAGTGATTGGCGTTGCGTCGGAATTCTGCCGCATTTGCAGTTGAGACGAAGCATGATTGCGGACCAGATGTTCCCTAAAAATGCGGTTGTTTTCGGATTTATTGGGGGCTAAGAGCCACTGAAACAAGAATGAAGGAAAAGCGAATCGTGAAAATTCGTACTGTTTGCCAATTGGCTTTGGCCATTTGTGTTGGTTTTAGTTTGGCTGGTGCTGCCTCGGCACAAGATGCGAAAGTTGATGCCCCAAAATTGCCGCCCAAGGGTTTGGGTCCGCGGAAAAATCCGCCACAGGCCGCAGGGCAGCCCACTGCTCCTCCAGTTGAAACGATCTCAACCCATGGCAAATGGCTCGTGCAATGCAGTGAGATTCCGGCCCAAGGCGATCAGCCAGCGCAAAAATCTTGCGGCATGGTCACTGGTGCGGCTAATGAGAAGAACCCTAATATTGGCATTCAGCTGATCATCAATAAAATTAAGCAAGGCGATAAATCACAGACCTTAATGCGCGCCATGGTGCCGCTGGGAGTTTATCTGCCGACTGGTGTTGCTATGGAAATTGATGGTGCTGCTTTGGATGGGCGGATGAATTTCACCCGCTGCATCGGCCGGGCTTGCGAAGGTTTTGGCGAAGCCTCTGATGCCACCCTCAAAAAATTTGAGAAGGGCAAGGTTGTCACGTTTTATGTTTATGATCGCCCCGGCAATGGTTTCCCGATCAAAGTGCCTTTGGCCGGATTTGCTGAAGGCATTGCTGATTTAACCAAACTTATGCCTGCAAAATAAATCTAAGTTCGCACTGGCAGGTGGGTTTGCCATTGCCTATGTTAAGGGATGACACAAATAATCTCATCTGATCTTGATAAACTGGGCGGCGCTGCAGCTTTACGCGTGATTGCTGATACTTTGGCTAAGGCTGATGACGGCGAGCTTTTTATAGAACGCCGTCAAACAGAAAGTTTCGTCTATGATGATGGGCGTCTGCGCTCGGCCAGTTTTGATGAATCCGAAGGCTTTGGTCTGCGCGCCGTTTCTGGCGAAACTGCTGCCTATGCGCATTCTTCCGATCTCAGTTTAGACGCTTTGAAACGTTCGGCAGCAACCAGCGTATCCATTCTCAATGGCGGTCGCTCGGCGCAGATTGATGTCTCTCCTGCTGCTCCCACGCGCAAACTTTATGGGTCGGATAATCCGGTTGAAGCCATGGGCTTTGCGGCCAAGGTGAATTTGCTGGAAGCGGTCGATAAATTTACACGGGCCCTTGATCCGCGCGTGACACAAGTTTCCGCTTCGATGGCGATGGATTGGCAAGCTATCACCATTGCGCGGGCCGATGGACAAATTTACCACGATGTTAGGCCCTTGGTACGCTTTGGCGTTTCGGCGGTCACCAGCGATAATAAAACCTCCGGCCAAGGCAGCCATGGTTTTGGTGGGCGTGGCCAACCTTTAAGTTACATTACGGAAGAAAATTGGCAGGCGGCAGCGCGTGAAGCTGTACGACAGGCTTTAGTCGCCCTTGATGCTGGCCCCGCCCCTGCTGGTGAAATGGATGTTTTGCTTGGTCCAGGCTGGCCCGGCATATTGCTGCATGAAGCCATTGGCCATGGTCTTGAAGGCGACTTCAATCGCAAAGGCACTTCAGCTTTTGCAGGCCTGATGGGCCAACGCATTGCCTCTGAAGATGTGACGGTGGTTGATGATGGCACACTTGTTGATCGGCGAGGGTCGATCAGTATTGATGATGAGGGCACTTCACCCAATTGCACCACTTTGATTGATAGAGGTATTTTGGTTGGTTTTATGCAAGATCGGATGAATGCCAGGCTTTCAGGGGTTAAGCCCACTGGCAATGGACGGCGGCAATCTTATGCGCATGTTCCGCTGCCACGCATGACCAATACTTATATGCTCAATGGCAATCGCCACCCTGATGAAATTCTCGCCTCAATGAAAAAAGGTCTCTACGCCAAATCATTTGGTGGTGGGCAGGTGGACATTACGTCGGGCAAATTCGTGTTCACCTGCACAGAAGCCTATATGATTGAAGATGGTAAAATTGGCCAGCCTGTGAAGGGCGCTATTCTGATTGGCGCTGGTGCTGAAGCGTTAAAGCAAATTTCCATGGTGGGCAATGATATGGCCTTAGACCCCGGCATTGGCACTTGCGGAAAAGCAGGCCAGGGAGTTCCAGTGGGGGTTGGTCAACCGACATTGCGCATCAATAATCTTACTGTCGGCGGTACGGCAACCTAAGCATGGCACGGCCTCATTTGGTTATTTTCGATATGGATGATGTGCTGTGCCACTATGATTTAGGACGGCGTTTGCGAGAACTTGCAACGCTGGCGGGCACCACAGCGCGCGACACGCGGGCAGCGCTTTGGGATTCAGGTTTTGAAGAACTGGCCGATGCTGGAGGCTATCCAGACGCGGATGTTTATATCGCTGAGTTTGGCCAGCGTTTGGGATATCCAATCACCAAAGAACAATGGATTGCAGCGCGGCGCATTGCCATGAAACCCAATTCAGATGTGCTGGCTTTGGCTGAAAAACTTTCAACACAAGCCGTGATTGCAATTTATACCAATAACGGCCCGCTTGTGAAAAATCACCTCGATACGCTTTTCCCAGAGGCCGCAGCGATTTTTTCTCTAAAATTTTGTTCGTTTGAATTTGGTACAAAAAAGCCTGATCCCGAAAGTTTTACCCGCCTGACCAATGCAATGGGACACGACCCACAAAACTGCTGGTTCATCGACGATAAAAAATCAAACGTAGAAGGTGCGCGCATTGCCGGATTGCGCGCGCATCATTTTACACATTATGATTTGTTAGCGGCGGAAGCTGTGCAATTGGGGTTTGACCTATGAGCAATCCATCCGTACCCGCTAAATTTCTGCAAGGCTCAATCATGCGTCATATCGTTGTGATGACGTTGACAGGTGCTGTCGGGCTCATGACGCTGTTTTTGGTAGATCTAACCGATCTCTATTTTCTATCACGCTTGAACAACACCGATATAACAGCAGCCATTGGCTTTGCTGGAACCATTGCCTTTGCAAATTTAAGTTTGAGCATTGGCACTGGCATTGCTTCGGCAGCTTTGGTGGCGCGCAATCTCGGCATGGGCAATGCGGCCCGCGCTAAAGAATTTGCGACCAGCACATGGTTGTTCACCGTTTTGGTTTCGGCGGTTTACACTGTGGGTGTTGCAATCTTTTTGCCGCAAATTCTCATCTTATTTGGAGCCACTGGTGCAGCACTTGAGCAAGCCAAGCTTTTCGTGTGGACGCTGACGCCTGGATTTATTTTTCTCTCTGCCGCACTCAGCTGTTCGTTCAGTCTGCGCGGGCTTGGTGATGCGAGACGCCCGATGTATATAACTCTCGCTGCGGCGATCACCACTCTCATACTGGATCCGATTTTCATTTTTTGGTTCGGATGGGGCATTCAAGGCGCAGCGGCAGCTAATGCTATTTCGGATTTCATTGCATTTCTCATCGGCATGTATGGCTTAGTCTATGTTCATAGATTCATGAATATGCCGACTTGGGCCGGATTAAAGCGCGATATTTCGGCTATTTGGCAGATTGCATTTCCATCAGTTCTTACCCAGCTCGCCACACCCTTCACCATCGCATATACCACTGCAGTAGTGGCTCCATTCGGCAATGACGCAGTGACGGCCTCGACCATCATTGGCAGATTGGTGCCAGTAGCCTTTGGCATGATTTTTTCACTTTCTGGTGCGGTAGGCCCGGTGATCGGACAGAATTTTGGAGCGAAAAATTTTGCGCGTGTGCGCCAATCCTTGCGTGATGGTATGACGTTTTCACTGGTCTACACGCTCATTGTGTCTTTGATCCTTTTCCTCTTACGCCACAACATCGCCAATCTGTTTAACGCATCCCCTCGCGCCACTGAACTTGTGGTTTTCTTCGCAACTTTTATTGCCACGAGCTGGGCCTTTGCAGGGGCTCAATTTGTTGGTGCAGCCGCCTTTAACAATTTGGGCAGGCCTGCACTTTCCACCTGGTTCAACTGGGGCAAGGCCACTTTGGGTACTGTTCCATTTGCACTGATAGGGGCCGCCTATTGGGGGCCTGAAGGGGTTATGTTGGGCACGGCTATTGGCTCTGTGTTGTTCGGCATTGCCTCGGTTTGGACAGCCTTCAGGGTGGTTGGCCAGTTAGAGCCAAAGATGATTTGAAATGGCGATCCTTGATATTTTTGCCGCTGCCCAAAACGGTCAATTTTTTGCCAATGCGGGTAAGGCGACAAATTTGAGCGCGGCCCAAGCCGAAGCTGTTTTAATTGTTTTGACCCCTGCCATCGCTCAGCGTTTGAAAAATAAGGCTGCGCAAGATCCTGATGTCTTTGATAGTTTGCTCGACATCTTGGAGAATGGCTCCAGAAATTCCGATTTGGAAAGCCCGGATACCATGATGGGTGCAGAAGCTTTAAAAGACGGTGCCGCAATTTTAGCTGATGTCTATGGGTCGTCTGCAGTGGCCATGGCGGTTTTAGATAAAGTCACCCCAAAACTGCCCCGCAAAACTCTGTCACAAATTTCGGCGATCAGCGCCACGAGTGTTTTGGCGATCCTTGCAGCTCATTCCGCATCGATTTTGGCTGGCCCGATGACGGCTGTTGCTGGTGTTTCGCCAGCGCGGGGCGGAATAATCGGTATGATTATTTCAGCTTTGCTGGCTGGCCTCTTGCGTAGATTGATGAGTGCTCTCATGCCCAAACGGAGGCGCAGCTATAGTTCTTATCGTCATGGCCGCCGCCCAGCGCGCAGGCGCACCAGAAGGCCAAGCCTTGAGGATGTGTTCCGCAAAATTTTAGCGCCGAAGAAGTGATTTAAGTTCACGCCAGAATTCAATCAAAACGCCGTGACGGGGCAGAGTGTCTGATTGTTGGGCTTGATGCCAAGCATATTCGCGCATTTTTATCTCCATTAGTGTTTGTGATCATTTGATACATAAACATCGCATTTTTTGATTGATCTTACTAACGAATGTATTTTATACTTCACATCAATAATTGTGATGATAGGTGCAAAATGCTTCCCAATCTTGATATTGACCAGCTCAAAACCTTCCTTGCTATTGCCGATGTGGGCAACTTCACTCGTGCAGCTGATGAGGTGAATAAAACCCAATCCGCCGTTTCCATGCAGATGAAAAGGCTGGAGGAGGTTCTCGGTCGCCCGCTGTTTGCGCGCGATGGGCGCGGCAGCCGTTTTACCAATGATGGCGAGCGGCTGATTGAATATGCGCGCCGCATAGTGTCCCTCAGTGATGAAGCGGTTTCAGCGTTCACCAAACCCGAAATCACTGGCACCGTGCGCTTTGGCACGCCGGATGATTATGCCGATATTTTTCTGCCCGAAGTTCTAGCCCGCTTTAACCGCACCCATCCGCTGGTGACGGTGGATGTGGAATGTTACAGCAGTGCAGTTTTGAGTGACCGCGTGCAACGCAGTGAGCTTGATTTATCAATCGTGACTTTTTACGGCGACCGCAATGGCGAACCGGTACGGCGGGAAGAATTGGTGTGGGCCATGTCGGCCCGTCACAGTTTGCATTTGCTGGAAGAATTGCCGTTAGCGGTTTCGCACACTGGCTGCATCTGGCGCAAATTGGTGGTGGAGGCCTTGGAAGGTGCCAACCGCAAATATCGCATCGCCTATTCCAGCCCGAACTCCTCCACACTCAATGCCGCAGTAATACAAGGCTTGGCTATTGCCGCCATGCCCGAAATTTGCCTGCGGCCAGGAATGCGCGTGTTGACTGAGGCTGATGGATTTCCAAAGCTCGGCGTGTTCGACATTGGCCTCATCCGCAAACCTGGCAAGTTAAGTTCGGCTGGGGAGGCTCTGGCGCGCCATGTGCAGGAAGGCTTGGGCAGCCAGCGCTTGATGTTGGCTGCGGAGTAAGGTTTTAGTAAACGCTCTCAGTAAAGACCTTACTGATATCTTTGCCCCAAGCGCCATTATACTTCTCAAGCAAAACATCGGACCTTGAATGTCCGGTTTGAACTTCGGCATCCAAGACATTCAGGAAATTTTCTTCGCCGTGCCCGCGCGCAACAAGGCCTTTGCGAGCAATTGCTAATACTTCTTTGGCGAGATGTTTCACGCTATGATCCATAAACTTTGCATTGAGACCGAGCTTTGGCACTTCATCGCGCATGGATTGGCGCTGTTCGGCGGTGGCGAATTTTATCACATCGAAAGCTGCATCCAATGCAACTTGATCATAGAGCAGTCCCACCCAGAAAGCAGGCAAGGCACAAAGCTTATCAGCGAGACCAGAATCAGCGCCGCGCATTTCGAGATATTTCTTCAAGCGCACTTCAGGGAAAATCGTGGTGAGGTGATCGGCCCAATCTTTCACGGTGGGTTTTTCACCCGGCAATTGCGGCAATTTTCCATCGAGGAATTTGCGGAAACTTTCACCTGCGGTGTTCACATATTGGCCGTTCCGCATGGCGAAATACATGGGCACATCTAATGCGTAATCAACATAGCGCTCAAAGCCCATGCCCTCTTCAAACACAAAGGGAGTCATGCCAGCACGCGAATTGTCAGTGTCAGTCCACACATGGGAGCGGAAGGATTGATAGCCATTGGGTTTGCCCTCCAAGAAGGGAGAATTGGAAAACAGGGCTGTGGCCAGCGGTTGCAGGGCAATTGAGGTGCGCAGCTTTTTCACCATGTCGGCTTCAGATGCATAATCCAAATTCACTTGCACAGTGCAGGTGCGGAAC
>JANYGE010000225.1 GCA_025362535.1 Hyphomicrobiales bacterium | reverse complement strand
TCAAACGTGCCATAATGGTCAAGATGCTCAGGATCGATATTGGTTACGATCACCACATCAGCAGGAAGTTTCACAAATGTGCCGTCAGATTCGTCTGACTCCACAACCATCCACTCACCCTTTCCGAGCCTTGCATTGGTGCCATAGGCGTTGATAATCCCGCCATTGATCACAGTCGGATCAAGATTTCCAGCATCAAGCAAAGCGGCAACAATTGATGTCGTCGTTGTCTTGCCATGTGTACCGCCAACCGCAATACAAGATTTAAACCGCATTAATTCGGCGAGCATTTCAGCACGCCGAACCACAGGCAGATAACGAGCGCGGGCTTCGACCAATTCCGGATTGTCCGACTTTACAGCAGATGAAACCACCACCACTTGTGCATCGCCAATATTCTTGGCAGCGTGACCAATGGCAACATCAATGCCATGCTTGCGCAGACGGGCCACGTTGTAGTTATCAGAAATGTCGGAACCCTGAACCTTGTAGTTCAAGGTTGCCATCACTTCGGCAATGCCACTCATGCCAATGCCACCGATACCGATGAAGTGAATGGGGCCAACGTCGCGTGGAAGTTTCATAGTCTCTCCGTAGTGATAGTTTTTTCGACAAGATCGGCCAAACGTTCGGCAGCATCTGGCTTGCCATGACTTAAAGCTGATTCTGCCGCCTTTTTAAGCCCAACCCCATCAGCCAGTAAACGCTCTAAAAATGCGGCAAAATCATGGGGCTTAAGCTTGGCCTGTGGGCAGACCCAGCCAGCTCCCGCACGCGCAAAACTTTCCGCATTGCGCAGCTGATCATTGTCGATCGCATGTGGCAGTGGCACCATAATCGCAGGGCGGCCAATCACCCCAAGCTCCGCAATTGTTGAAGCGCCAGAGCGAGCAATGACCAAATTGGAACTCGCAATCCGCTGTGGCATATCAATAAAGAACGCTTTCAAATCGCAGCTCATGCCCAGCGCCATATATTCCGCGCGCACCCGTTCAATGTCTTCAGCACGGCATTGTTGTGTTAGGTAAATCTTATTGCGCAACGCTTCCGGCATTTTGGCAAAAACCTGTGGCATGAAATCAGAGAAGAATTTCGCCCCCTGACTGCCGCCAAACACCAAAAGATTAAATTGCCCTTTAATCGTCAGATAGGCGGCAGCTCTTTGCGCCAATACAACGGCCCGCACCGGATTGCCCGTAACTTCAAATTTTGCATCAGGCGGCAAGCCAATAGTGTTGGCAAATGAACCGGCAACAGCATCCACTTTCTTGGCCAACATCTTATTGGCCCGGCCCAAAACCGAATTGGCTTCATGCACCACCGTTGGAATGCCCAAAGATGCAGCGGCATAAATAGGCGGGAATGAAGGATAACCGCCAAAGCCCACGACAACAGCTGGTTGTTCCCGCTTCAAAATGGCTTTGGCCGTACGGTAGCCCCAAAATAATTTGAGCAAACTGCTTGGTCGTCTGAGTGATGGGCTGGCGGATTGAACGATATGGGTTTCTTCAGCCGGAAAAGACCTTCCGTAATCCCGCACCCGCTCATCAGTCATGAGATGAACCCGGTGACCACGAGCAATCAATACTTCGCCAAGCGCTTGGGCCGGAAATAAATGTCCGCCCGTGCCGCCTGCCGCAAGAATGATGAGTGATTTCGTAGCTGAACTCATGCCGCCGCCATGTCTAAACTTGAAACAGTGTGCATTGAACTGCGTGTTGACGGTGTGCGCCTTGCCAGAGCCAACACAAAGCCCATCGCCAGAGCCGTGCCCAAAAGCGATGAACCGCCGTATGAAATAAAGGGTAGCGTCATGCCCTTAGCGGGCAGCAGCGCCACATTCACTCCCATATTGATGCAAGCCTGCAAACCGAACATCGTAACGAGACCCGTCATGGCGAGCGAGGAGAAAGCATCCTTCTCACTACTAGCGCGTTTTAAAACCCGCATAATGACAAAGAAAAATAATGCCATCAAAGCCAAGCAAACAATCAAACCAAACTCTTCTCCGACCACTGCAAAAGCAAAGTCGGTGTGCGAATCCGGCAATCGCAACTTAGCAACACCGGCCCCTGGCCCTGCCCCTAAAAGCCCGCCATTGTTGAATGCTTCAACGGCCGTATCAACTTGAAACGTATCGCCCTTATCTGGATGCAAAAAGCGATCAATGCGTGAAGCCACATGTGGCACCAATGAATAAGTGACGCCCATGGCCACAACCGTTAGTCCAGCTAAGCCCAAAACGTATATCCATGAAATACCAAAGACTAAAAGCATGCACCCAAAAGTCATCGCAACCAAAGCCGTTTGACCAAAGTCAGGCTCCAGAACAAGCAAGCCAATAAACACAGATGCAAATGCAAAGGCAATAAATTGCCCAGGCATATCTGGCCTCTTGCCATGATCAGCAAGGAACCAAGCAGCAACCGCCACAAAACTTGGTTTAGCAAATTCTGATGGTTGAATACCGATCGGACCAATATTAATCCAACGATGCGCGCCTTTAATTTCTGGACCAAATTTCAAGGCGGCCACCATCAAAATGAGCGAACCGGCAAAAGCTAAAAAAGCCGTGCGGCGAACCCAATTGGCATCCAGAAAAGAAATAGAAAAAAGCCCGATCACCGCAAAGAATAGATAGAAAAGTTGGCTTTTGAAGAAGTGAAATGAATCAAGGCCAATGCGTTCGGCAACTGGCGGACTGGCCGCCATGCTGATGAGCACACCCACAGCCATAAGCAACAGTACGGACGACAACAAGGCCCGGTCAACTGTAAACCACCAACGCGCTAAGGCACCACGATCACTGCGTGAAATCAACATCAGGATTATCCTCCATTAGCCATTTGAACACCGGGCAATTGCGCAACCAAAGAAACAAAGGCATCCCCGCGCACTTCAAAATTCTTATACTGATCAAACGATGCACAAGCGGGCGACAATAACACCACGGCATCAGGAGTTGCGTCCTGCGCAGCCATTTGCACCGCGTTCTCCAGAGTATCTGCCATCACATAGTCAACTTTGCCCCGCAACACCTCAGCAAACTCTGCTGCCGCAGCACCAATTAAATAGGCCTTTTTGAGTTTTGGGAAATAAGGTTGAAGCGGCTCAATGCCGCCAGACTTGGC
>JANYGE010000217.1 GCA_025362535.1 Hyphomicrobiales bacterium | reverse complement strand
GTTGAACTTGCCGCTGTCACCAAAGATCTGAAGGCCCAATTGCGCCAAGGCAGCCACATGGTGCCAACGCAACAAGGTGTTATAGATGCCGCAATTCTGCTCGGCACCAAAGCCCAAGCCGAAGATGATTTGCACAACCGTAAATCCAATCATGAAATGGAAGGTGTTGAGCAACACGACCATGATGATTTTAACACCTTCATCGTGGAATTGAGTGGTGCTCAAAATAAAGATGCCCTTCTCGCCCGCATCACAAAAACCATAGAGCAGCATGATATCCTCCGCCTCAAGGGCTTTGCCGCTGTTGCAGGTTCGACCGCCCGCCTGCTCGTTCAAGCCGTTGGCCCCAGGCTCAACTCCTATTTTGATCGCGCCTGGAACGCTGGTGAAAGCCAACGCACACAGCTCGTGGTTATTGGTGAGAAGAATATGGATCAAGCAGCGATTGCGGCGGCACTCAGGGATTAATGCATCTCCTCGCCACCACGTCAGGAGTAATCGATGGCGCAGCCGAGGCCATCGATCTCAAGCAAACGCCTGCCGATGTGGTGATCCTCTCTGCCGCTGACAGTGAACTGGCCAATCTCGCTAGCGCTGCCGATCACTCCAATCTCAGCATCCGCCTCGCCAATCTCATGCAGCTGCAACATAATTTTGCGGTTGATCTCTATGCCGAACGAACTCTGGCGAATTCCAAGCTAATCATCATTCGCGTGTTGGGTGGTGCCGCCTATTGGTCTTATGGTGTCGATGTGATCGAGGCCTTGGCGCGCGAGCACAATATCAAATTGGTGCTTTTGGCAGGCGGCAATGATGTCGATCAAAACCTCACCGCACGCTCAACGCTCAATGCTGCAGATTGCGAACGCATCCGGCACTATCTGGCTTTTGGTGGCGGTGAAAACGCCAAGGCCCTGCTGCAATTTTGCGATCATCTTTTGAATGGCGCAGAAGCACCCGCCCCCGCGACTCCACTGGACTCTGCTGGGCTCTATCATTCACGCGTGCAGGCAAAATTCGCCATCATATTTTATCGCTCCGTCATCGAAGGTGGGCAAACGGCACCCATTGATGCCCTTATCACATCATTGGACAGTGATTGCACCGCCATCTATGTGGCAAGCCTGAAAGATAAAGCCTCAGCCGCCTTCATCCGCGAAAATCTGGATGGACCTTCCGTCATCATCAATGCCACAAGCTTCGCCGTGGGTGATGAAGCGGCTGATCCTCTGGCCGCTTACAATTGCCCCGTGTTACAAGTGACACTCGCTGGCAACAGTGTGGAAGATTGGCAAGCCTCCACACGCGGCCTGCGCCCAACTGATCTTGCCATGTCTATCGTGCTGCCCGAACTCGATGGCCGGATATATACCAGAGCTATTTCCTTCAAAGCCGATTCCATGTGGCATGAGAAAACCCAAGTCCGTGTCGTGACTTATATGCCCGTGCAGAACCGGATAGAGTATGTTGCAGCACTCGCAAATAACTGGGCAACTTTGCGCGCCATGCCCAACGCCAAAAAACACATCGCCATCATCTTGGCCAATTACCCCGACAAAGATGGACGCATCGCCAATGGCGTGGGCTATGACACGCCCGCAAGCACGATTGAAATTTTAACGGCACTAGAGAGCGAAGGTTATGAGGTTGGAGATATCCCCCAATCTGGCAATGACCTCATTTTTTCACTATCATCCCGACGAAAGGCGGGACCCAGAAACGCTGACACTGAGCGAGATGACAGTGTTTTGGAGTTAGCTGAATACAAAAAACATTTTAGCGAGCTCCCCGAACTCATCCGTACCCAGATTACTTCACAATGGGGTTCACCTGAATCTGATCCCACATTCCGCAGTGGGGCGTTCCACCTCGCAATCAACCTCTACGGCAACATCACGGTGGCTATCCAGCCGCCGCGCGGCTATGGCATTGATCCTAAATCCACCTATCACGATCCTGCTCTGGTGCCTCCACATGGCTATCTGGCGTTTTACTTCTGGCTCCGCCACCATTTCAAAGCCCAGGCCATCATTCACAATGGTAAGCATGGCAACCTCGAATGGCTGCCCGGCAAAGCCACGGCACTGAGCGAAAACTGCTATCCCGAAATCACGCTCGGTCCCACGCCGCAGCTTTATCCCTTCATCGTCAATGATCCCGGCGAAGGCACGCAAGCCAAGCGCCGCACGTCTGCCGTGATCATCGATCATCTCACGCCGCCACTCACCCGGGCCGAATCCTATGGCCCGATGAAAGATTTGGAAGCTCTGGTGGATGAATATTATTTGGCGTCTGGCCTTGATCAGCGCCGCGTGGCCACCTTGCGCCAACAGATTTTCGAACTCACCAGTTCAACAAGTCTCGACAAAGATGCAGGTCTCACTGGAACCGACGACAGCGATTTACAAAAACTTGATGGCTTCCTCTGTGATCTAAAAGAGGCTCAAATTCGCGATGGCCTGCATATCTTGGGCGTTTCGCCAACGGGACAGCAGGAAACCGATCTACTGATAGCCCTCACCCGTGTTCCACGTGGCCTTGGCGAAGCTGGCGATGCCTCGCTGATCCGCGCTATTTCAGAGGATTTCGGATTCAAAAATTTTGATCCCTTGACGTGTAATATGGCTGAAGCTTGGATAGGCGAACGCCCAGCGGAACTTCTAAAATTGCTCTCATCGTCGTGGCGCACCAATGGCGATACGGTAGAGCGTTTGGAAATTTTTGCCACCACCCTTCTATCGTCATTCCCGCGAAGGCGGGAATCCAACTTAACTTCAGCTTCTGAACAAAAGTTAGATTCCCTCCTTCGCGGGAACGAAGGATTGAGGACGGTGTTAAGTAAAATTGAAACATCCATCCGCCCCGCTCTAGCATCTTGCGGCCCCAACGAAATCGCTTCACTCCTCAAAGGCCTCAGCGGCCAGCGCGTAAAAGCCGGCCCCTCCGGCGCTCCAACCCGTGGCCGTTTGGACGTTTTACCTACAGGTAAAAACTTCTATTCCGTCGATAACCGCGCCGTGCCCACTCCCACAGCTTGGACGCTTGGCCAGAAATCCGCTGATGAACTCCTGAAGCGTCACTTTCAAGATACCGGACAACACCTTAAAACGGCAGGATTATCCGCTTGGGGAACAGCAAATATGCGCACCGGCGGAGATGATATCGCCCAAGCCATGGCTCTGATTGGGGCAAAACCAGTGTGGGACACATCAAGTTGGCGCGTCACTGGCTATGAAATCCTGCCGCTGGCCAAACTGGCCCGTCCCCGCGTTGACGTAACGCTTCGTATTTCTGGCTTTTTCCGCGATGCCTTCCCCGCCCAAATCGAACTGCTCGATAAAGCCTTCCGTGCTGTAGCGGCCCTTGATGAACCTGAAGACGACAATCCACTGGCCGCCCGCACGAAAGCCGAGGCAGTAACCTTGGTTCAATCTGGCATAACACCCGATCACGCCGCCCACATGTCCGGCCACCGCATCTTTGGTGCCAAGCCCGGCACTTATGGCGCTGGCCTGCAAGCCCTGATTGATGAGAAAATCTGGGATAGCAAAGCCGATCTTGCTGCCGCCTATGTGATCTGGGGTGCCTATGCCTATGGTGCCAAAGCCCAAGGCGAAAATGATGAAGCCACGTTCAAGCAGCGCCTCGCATCACTCGAAGCGGT
>JANYGE010000206.1 GCA_025362535.1 Hyphomicrobiales bacterium | reverse complement strand
AAACATTCAACTGATCATCAAGATGGACAAAACTAGCGCGGTAACCTGCTGCTATGCGTCCCAGTTCACCATCGAGCTTCAAGAAGTGGGCTGGGTTAAGCGAAGCCATGCGCAAAGCATCGGTAAGATCTATGCCCAAATTATCTACACAATACCTGACGGCTTCATCCATTGTGAGATTCGAACCAGCCAGTGTGCCATCGTCCAACTGAAGCTTGCTATCAATCACTCGCACCTGACGCCCCTGCAATTCAAAATGTGTTGGCCCTCCAGCCGCAGTCGACATGGCATCAGTGATCAACATAAAGCGATCATGGCTTGTCGCTGCGAGCGCAATTTTCATGGCGATATCGGCAACATGAAAGCCATCTGCGATGAGGCCGACGAAACTTTTCGTATCGGACAAGGCCGCTCCAACCATGCCGGGCTCGCGGCCATTCAACTGGCTCATGGCGTTGAAGAGATGCGTGAAAGCCGTAGCACCTGCAGCAAGTGCAGCTTGCACTTCCTTCGATGTGGCTTCGGCATGCCCAAGGCTGATAAGAATACCAGCTTGGCTTAATTCTCGAATAAAATGTGATGCGACTTTGTTGGGTGCAACAGTGAGCATTACACGCCCACAGTCGGCTTTCACGAGTTGCTGAACATCAGTTTCGGCAATGACACGAATGTAAGCCGGATCATGCGCACCCTTTCGAGCCACATCAAGAAAAGGCCCTTCGACATGAATACCGAGAATAGCAGGATTATCACGGCGCGCTTGGCGCACCGCATCTAATGCACTGGCTAAAATGTCGGGCCGATCGGTAATTACTGTCGGCAACAAGCCTACAGTCCCATGTCGGCGATGCGAGGCGGCGATTGTGTTTACTGTTTCAACTGATGGCCCATCATTCAACAAAGCTCCACCGCCGCCATTCACTTGTACATCAATAAAGCCTGGTGCCAAAAGCCCGCCACCAAGATCATGAATGATTGTACCAAGCTCAATATCATTTGACCTAACAATGGAGCGCACTTTGCCGTCAGCGATCATGACCGCATGATCATTGAGAAAAATATCACCATCAAAGATTCGACAATTGGTCAGTACGAAAGCCATCAAACCGTTTCCGTTACTTTCTTGAGCAACCTTGGTCTGTCTGGATCGCGCCTGCGCAGCATCGCCACTTTTTCAATCGAAAGGTAAGCTGTCTGAATCATGGATATGGGATCAAAGAGTGGTTCACTGGTTTCAGCAATGGCGAGTCCGCCAGATCCAGCCACCACCAGATCAGCGCCGATTTTCCGCATTTTCTCAAATGCCTCAGTTGAAAAGTGAAGTGATTGGTCGTTCGGTGATAGAGCCAGAATTGGAAAATCTTTTCCGAGAAGTTCTAGTGGTCCATGCATAACCTCTGCAATGGAATAGGCCTCAGCATGGATGGCGCACGTTTCTTTCAGTTTTAAAGCTGCTTCCGCAGCAATTGGCAAGGCAGGTCCGCGACCCAATACATAAAGCGATTCAGCTTTGACTGCGAGGCTAACCAGTTGGGGCCATTCAATCAATGAGGCTTTCTCAAGGGTTTGCGGTAAAGTTTGCAGCGCCCTTATTTTGCTTTGATCTCCAAGCCAGTGGGCAACTATTGCAGCACCAGCAACAAGCGACACAATGAAGGATTTTGTGGCGGCAACGCTCAGTTCAGGACCCGCCCGCAGCGGTAAGCAAATGTCAGCATTATGGGCAGCCAGCGAATCTTCTGTGTTGACCAAGGCCACCGTCAAGGCACCAGCCTTTCGCGCCGCATCCTGTAAGGCTACAATATCTGGACTCTTTCCCGACTGTGAAATGGTGAGACACAGGCCTCCAGTCATTTTCAACTGCGCACCATAAACCGAAACCACCGAAGCACCGATTGATGCACAGGGTACACCCAGCAATATTTCGGTGAGATATTTGAAATAACCCGCAGCATTGTCCGAGCTACCCCGCGCCGAAGAAATAATCAGAGGTGGTGGTGCTTTGCGCAATCTTGCACCCAATTCGATGAGCGCCTTCGCGTTGTAATCGAGGAACCGTGCTACGGCCGCTGGCGCTTCGCGCGCCTCTTGTTCCATGTAACTCATGATTTTGCCTCTGGTGCCAAATTGAGTTCCGCAACAAAATCGTAAGAATCGCCGCGATAATGCGAGCGTGTGTATTCCACTATTCGTCCATCTGGCAGATAGGAAACGCGCTCAATAAACAATGCTGGGCTGCCTTCTTTCAGGTCAAGAAGTCGAGCTTCAACAGCATCGAGTGCAACAGCATGAAGACGTTGCAAGGCGCGCACCGGGCGAAATCCATTGGCGTCCAGCGCATCATAGAGAGAGTTTTCAACGGACTTTATATCCGGTAAAAATTTATGAGGTATAACAGCATCTTCAATAGCAAGGGGTTCACCATTGGCACTGCGCAAACGATGAAAGCGCGCAACATATTCACTGGGTGACATTGAAAGCTTGAGAGATTCTTCCGGAGTCGGCAAGCGCGTTTCGCGCGAGAGCCACTGCGCCTCCGTTTTCAGGCCGCGCAAACGCATATCTTCACTAAAGCTGGTCAAGCGCGACAGTGGCTGTTCAAAGCGGGGTTTTGGATTGCCAACAAATGTGCCAGAGCCACGCTTTTGTACCAGCAATCCCTCGCTGACCAATTCCAGGAAGGCCTTACGAACAGTCACGCGCGAAACTTGCAAGAGTTCAGCAACATCACGCTCACTTGGCACCGAGTCGCCTTGTTTCAACTCATCGGCAACAATGGCATCCTGCACCAGTTTTTTAAGACGCAGGTAAAGTGGCGCTGAATCAGAGCTCTGGAAACGCTCAATTGCAAAAATTTTTTCAGCAGGCGTCATGCCCAAGACTCCGGCAAGCCCTGCGCTTGTCGTGCCATCATGATCGCGCCATCAATGGCATCAGATTTAGCATTCACCAGCGCGCGCTTCACATCGGCATCGAGATAGGGTGGGTAGACCGCTGAGAGCCCACCCAAAAGACAGATGGTTTTGGATCCGCGCGCCAACAATGCACGTCCGAGATTTGAAATCGCGGCGGCCCCTTCGATCACAATCATCATGCCTTGAACATCACCTTGTGCTGCGCATTCAAATATGATGGGCGCAAATTGGGCATAATCTTTTGGGGTTGCAGTCTCTGACCAACGCGAAAGTTCTTGGCGTGTGCGGCCCGTACGTGATAAAATTTCGTCGATCAATCGCGTCGGTTGCAGCAACCCATCAATGGCTAAAGCAACGCGGCGCACCGCATGGTGACCAACCCACGCACCCGAACCATGATCGCCCAATTGAAAACCCCAGCCTCCCACCATGTGGCGTTGGCTATTGACCCGCGCAAAACCAATTGATCCTGTGCCAGCGATTACAATACCACCATCATCACCGCCAAAGGCGCCCACACAAGCGGCATAGGCATCATTGTCGGCAATCACCGAGGCGAAAGGTAAGCCTGCCGCCTTAATCTTTTCAGCACCAACCGAAGTGACAATTCCCGCCAGGCCCATGCCTGCATGAAGGTTGCCAATATCTTGTCCGGCTTTTTCCGCAGCATCGCGCGCCGTGGCCACGATCATGGCAAGGGCTGCGTCGAAATTCTGGTAGATATTGGCCGCACCACCGACAGCTTCCCCAAGGATAGCGCCACCTTGGTCGCGAATACGGGCGCGGCAACCGCTGCCACCACCGTCAATGCCAAGAAATATATGCTGACTCGAAATCATCTAACAACAATACCAAACCAATACCAAATTGGAAGTGTTAAATTAAATTAAGAAAAATATCCATAAAATTCAACGTTGAATGAGGTTAACAAATTCCTCTAGACAAGTGGTAGTATTTTGGTATTGTCGTAATTATGTTGACCAAGCCAAACCAGACAGAGCAAAATCTTACCGTTTATGCGGGTCTTGATACTTGGTCTGATACACGAATACTTGAGGCCTTGGTCAACTCTCAGGAGCGTGCCATCACCGCCACCCGTGCTTCCATACCTCAAATCAGCAAGGCTGCCACCGTGGTGGCAGAGCGCTATTCCAAGGGTGGCCGCATCTATTACGTGGGTGCCGGAACCTCAATTAGAATCGGGGTTCAAGATGGCTCAGAGCTGCCCGCCACCTATGATCTCTCGGAAGATCGCATTGTCTATCTGATCGCGGGCGGCAAAGCGGCGCTGATCGATACACTGGCCGATGCTGAAGACGATACGGCTGCTGGCACTGCCGCAGCAGAAACATGCAAAGCCGGAGATGTAATGATTGCCATCGCTGCATCTGGTTCAACACCTTACACCTGTGCTGCTGCAAAACAGGCGCGCCAGAACGGATGCGCCGTAATTTCGATTGTCAACAATAGCGCCACCAAGCTCGGGGCTTTGGCTGATGTTGAAATCATCTTAGACTCTGGCCCCGAAGTGATCGCTGGGTCAACGCGCATGGCCGCTGGTACAGCGCAGAAAGCTGCACTTAATATGCTAAGTACGCTTGCCAACATCAAACTGAGCAATGTGCATGATGGCCTCATGGTCAGTATGCGGGCTGAAAATGAAAAGCTCAAAGGACGCGCAGCACGGATTGTTGCCCAAATTGCAAATGTGTCCGCACCTAAAGCGCGAGCTGCCTTAGACAAATCTTCAAGCCAGATTAAACCCGCAGTTCTTCTGTGTGCGGGTGCGGAAACGCTTGAACAGGCCCAAAACTTACTTGCTGACACGGGCCACAATTTGCGGTTAGCCTTAGCAAAGCTTTCCACGAAAGAGTAAAACGAATTTAAACTTCAACAACAATAGGGAGAAACAAAGATGTTGAAACTCGGTTTAAAATCCATACTTCTAGCAGCAGTTGCTGTTACAGCCTTCGCGGGCACGGCTTCTGCTGGCAAGCTTTCAATTGAAAGCTGGCGCAATGACGATGCTGCAATTTGGAAAGATAAAATTATTCCGGCTTTTCAGAAGAGCCACCCAGATATTACGGTTGAGTTCAATCCAACGGCCCCAAAAGAATATAATGCGGCTTTGAATGCCCGCCTTGAAGGTGGCACTGCTGGTGACATCATCACTTGCCGTCCTTTTGATGCTTCACTTGAACTTTTCAACAAGGGCAACCTTGCAAGCCTCAATGACCTGTCAAACATGAAGAACTTCTCGGACGTTGCCAAAAGCGCCTGGACAACAGACGATGGCAAGACAACATTCTGCGTGCCAATGGGTTCAGTTATTCATGGTTTCATTTACAACAAAGACATCTTCACTGAATTAGGCCTGACAGAACCCAAGACCGAAGAAGAATTCCTCGCTTTGCTTGAGAAGGTTAAGGCCAATGGCAAGTACACGCCATTGGTGCTCGGCACCAATGACCAATGGGAAGCCGCAACCATGGGCTTCCAGAACATTGGCCCCAACTATTGGAAAGGCGAAGAAGGCCGTAAAGCTCTGATTGATGGATCAGCCAAGCTCACCGACGCACCATATGTTGATACATTCAAAGCATTGGCCAAGTGGTCACCTTATCTTGGCGATGGTTACAAGGCTCAGCCCTACCCTGATAGCCAAAACCTCTTTGGTCTTGGCAAGGGTGCTGTCTATGCAGCAGGCTCTTGGGATATTTCAACTTTCCGTGGCCAGAAGGTCAATATGGGTGCTTTTAAGGCCCCACCTCCTGCCGGACAGAAAGATTGCTACATCTCAGACCACACAGATATTGGCATTGGCTTGAATGCCAAGTCAGCCAATTCTGCTGATGCAAAAGTGTTCTTGGATTGGATCGGTTCAGAAGAATTCGCAGGCATTTTCGCAAATGCGCTGCCTGGCTTCTTCCCGCTTTCCAATTCCAAGGTAACAATCAGTGATGACGTGGCGCAAACCTTTGTGAGCTGGCGTGGAGAGTGCAAATCGACAATCCGCAACTCTTACCAGATCCTCTCACGTGGCACGCCAAATCTCGAAAATGAAATGTGGAACGTCTCTGCGCAAGTGCTCAACGGCACTATGACGCCAGACGCCGCCGCTGCTCAGCTCGAAGATGGCCTAAAGAAGTGGTACGCTCCACATCAGAAATAAACGAGAACTGTGATAGGCCGCAGGGATTATTCCCAGCGGCCTATTTCTTTCTAAAGGGCGGACTATGGCACAGCAAAAGGACATTGGAATCGTTGGCCTCAACCGCAACGCCTATTTGTTGATGCTCGCCTTTTTTCTTGCGCCAGCCCTAATCATTTACTCGGTATTTTCAATCTATCCGCTCTTCGCCACAATCGTGAATTCACTCTATCTCAAGCAGCCAGATGGTAGTCTTGTTTTCAATGGCCTTGGAAATTTCAAGACCCTTCTCACTGACACCACATGGTCTGGACCATTTTGGAATGCCTTCCGTAACAATTGTTGGTTCTTTGTCATTCATATGTGCGTGCAAAATCCAATTGGGCTCGCCCTTGCAGCTCTTCTCAGTTTACCGCGCCTGCGCCTCGCTGCCACCTATCGTACTTTGATATTCATGCCGACCATGCTTTCAGTGGTTATCATTGGTTTTACGTGGCAGTTGATCCTCTCACCCCTCTGGGGCATTGCCAAAATGATACTGGCTTCAGTCGGTCTCGGTAGTTTCTTCATGCCGTGGCTTGGCGTTGAATCAACGGCCCTCCTCACCACTTCACTGATTTCGGTATGGCAATTTGTCGGCATACCAATGATTCTGATCTATACGGCCCTGCTCGCTATTCCCGATGAACTTATCGATGCTGCAACAGTTGACGGCCTCAATCAGTTTCAAGCGTTTTTCTGGATCAAGCTGCCTTTGATCCTGCCCGCACTTGGCCTCGTCTCAGTGCTCACCTTCGTCAATAACTTCAATGCGTTTGATTTGATTTATGCGATGAAAGGAGCATTAGCAGGACCCAATTATTCAACTGACATTATGGGCACGCTTTTCTATCGCACATTCTTTGGTAATCAGTTGCAGCTGGGTGATCGCTCAATGGGATCAACTATCGCCACTATGATGTTTCTCATCATATTGATTGGCATTTCGATCTATCTATTCCTCATCCAACGCCGCATGCAGCGTTACTCCTTCTGAGAGCTTAACCCATGCGCAAATCAATAAGCTCCATCGCTGTCCACTCAGTCTTAAGTCTTTACACAGTGCTGGCGCTCGCTCCAATTCTGCTTGTGATCATGAACTCTTT
>JANYGE010000389.1 GCA_025362535.1 Hyphomicrobiales bacterium | reverse complement strand
TACCGATCATGCGGGCATGCACGCCGCCGCCTTCGGCAGGTTCGGCAAAGGCCACGAGCAAGGTTTTCACATCATAGCGGCGGCGCATCGCTTCCAGTTTAACCGGATCATTATTCAACGCATCCTGAGGCGACAGCATCGCCGTGTCGTCTTGATCACCGAGCGGAATAATGATGGGGATTTGCGCTTGTTGCGCGTTAAGCTCCTGCCAGGCTTTGCGCCATGGGTTATCTTCCCATAATACGGTGGAGGATTTGCCATCAGACCAGACTGGAATCACTAACATGGCCGGACCCTGAGCGGCGGGCAGCTCAATACCATAATGCCGGAACAGCGGCTTTACCTTGTCCGGCAAAAAGCGAACGGTGAATTTCCCGTCATAGTGGCCAGGGCTGATTTTCTCTTCTTCGATGGACAGCGATTTAAGCATCGGCACCACATCTTTGGCCTCCAGCTTGGCCATTTCCGACGCAAAATCTGGCGTGCCTAAGGTCTCTGCCATGGTCACGAAGGCCTTCATCTGGGCTTCGACCAAGGCTTTATCTTTGGCGGCAGCAGCGTTGGTATCGGTCACATCAACCTCAACGCCTTGCACGGAGAATACACTGGTTTCCACTGGGCCAGCCGCATAAGCGTTCAGCGCAAGCAGCTGCAGACCCCAAAGAGCCAGCCAAAATTGTATTCTCATAACTCGTCCCATTTCAGACCTTCGGGCTTTATTCCCTGCGCTGTTCGGGCTAAGCAGCCCTAACAAATCGCTTAATACTTACATTGAGGCAAACTAGCGGCATGGGCGACAGCAAACAAGCCAAACAAAACGGAATCACCTATGCCGACGCTGGTGTGGATATCACAGCGGGCAATGATCTCGTTGATTTAATCAAGCCATTGGCCAAATCCACGCGGCGCAAAGGGGCTGACGCAGCACTGGGCGGCTTTGGCGGATTATTTGATCTTAAGGCCTGCGGCTTTAAAGATCCGGTATTGGTGGCCGCCAATGACGGCGTTGGCACAAAATTAAAAATTGCCATCGACACTGGCTTGCACAAGGGCATTGGTATTGATCTGGTCGCCATGTCGGTGAATGACCTTGTGGTGCAAGGGGCTGAACCCCTGTTCTTTTTGGATTATTACGCCACTGGCAAATTGGATGTGAAAGCCGCGCGCGATGTGATTGCCGGCATTGCCACAGGCTGCAAGCAGGCGGGCTGCGCTTTGATTGGCGGTGAGACAGCCGAAATGCCAGGGCTTTATCACGGCACGGATTATGATCTTGCCGGCTTTGCCGTGGGTGCCGTTGAACGCAAAAAGATTTTACCCGCCGCTGATGTTGGCCCCGGCGATGTGATTTTAGGCTTGGCCTCATCAGGCCCGCATTCCAATGGCTATTCGCTCATTCGTAAAATTGTTGAGATGAGTGGTGTGGCTTATGCGGCACCCTCGCCCTTCAGCACAGGCGAGAGCTTGGCCGAAGCCCTGCTGACGCCGACAAGGATCTATGTGAAATCTCTGCTCAAGGTTTTAAAGACTGGAAAATCGGTAAAGGCGCTGGCGCATATCACCGGAGGTGGTTTCACCGAGAATATCCCACGCGTTTTGCCAAAGACCACAGTGGCTGAAATCAATTTAACCTCAGTGCCTTATCTTCCGGTGTTCAAGTGGCTCGCGAAGATTGGGGGCACCCCCGAAGCTGAAATGCTGCGCACCTTCAATTGCGGCATCGGCATGATTGTGGTGGTCAAGGCAAAAGACGCAAAAGCCGTTTCAGCCGCGCTCAAAAAAGCCGGTGAAAAAGTGGTGACGCTGGGTTCCATCCGCCAGCGCAAGGGCAAAGAGGCGCAGGTTAGTTACAGCGGGGCATTGTGACCCGCGCTCGCGTCGGCGTTCTCATCTCCGGCGGCGGTTCCAACATGCACGCACTGGTGAAAGCCTCGCGTGCCGCAGATTATCCTGCTGAAATTATCTGCGTGGTGTCCAATAAGCCCGAGGCTGGCGGCCTTAAAATTGCGCAGAGTGAAGGCATTGCCACCCATGTGGTGAACTACAAGGATTATGTCAGCCGCGAGGCTTTTGATGCG
>JANYGE010000164.1 GCA_025362535.1 Hyphomicrobiales bacterium | reverse complement strand
GCAGCGTTGTGGCCAAATCAACATCGCTGATCGGTTCGCCCAAAAGCGAATTGCGCACTGCACCTCCGGCAACCCGCACTTCTCCCCCTGCTGCTGTGAGAACGCGCATCAGCTCTTGCAGGCGTGGTTCATTGAGCCAGGCTGCGTTAGAAAGTGAGGGCAGGGTTTTCATAGAGGCGATCATGCAAGTTCTTTATCATGCCAGCGGTGGCGCCCCAAATATATCTCTCCCCATGCGGATAAACATAAAAATAGCGCGTCATGCCCTTCCATTCGCGCGATTGGGTTTGACGGTTTTGCGCATCCATCAAAAATGAAAGCGGCACCTCAAAAATATCATCCACCTCTTGCGGGGCGGCTTGCAGGGCAAAACCTTCGCGCACCAAAGCAACAACTGGCGTCACCAAATATTGCGTGATGGTGAGATAGCCATCCAGATAGCCAAGCGGCGTGATGAACTCGGCGGCCAGCCCAATTTCCTCCTGCGCCTCGCGGAGCGCCGCTTCAATGGCGGTTTCCCCTTCATCCATACGACCACCGGGAAAGGCAATTTGCCCGGCATGTTTTGAGAGATCAGCATGGCGCTGGGTGAGCAGTACCATTGGCCCAGCTGCGCGCAAGATAATTGGCACAAGAACCGCAGCAGGCTTGGTGATCACCCCAGCAGGGATCATCCGCGCTCGATCATTCATATCATCATCAGAGCGGTTCCAATCTGAAGGCGGATCAGGCAAAAGCCCGGCCCCAGCCCGCGCTTGAAATTCAGCAAAGGAAAAGCTCATAGTTCTGCGGACCGCTGCATCGGATAGAACACCCCCGATGACCAAACGCCAAACCATTCCCCGTCATTCACCCCCAGCGCCACCAGATCGTAATATAAAGCCCGCGACACCAGCGCCTCTAAATTGGTGCGCACCAAAACATAAGGCTTCAAGCCGCCCGTGCCTGCCTCATTGGCCACACGCAAGGGATGTTGCGGCCCCACGGCCACTTCATCATCGACATTGGTTTCAAAATGAATGACCAGATTTTGGCCTGCCCCTTCCACCCGCATGCGGATCGCAACGAAGGGTGCATCATCCACACGAATCCCACATTTTTCGACGGGTGTGACGAGATAATATTTTCCATCTGCATCGTAACGCAAAATTGATGCGAATAATTTCACCAGTGGCATGCGCCCAATCGGTGAATTCATGTAATACCATAGGCCATCGGCAGCGATGCGCATGTCAATATCGCCACAAAATGGCGGATTCCACAGGTGTACCGGCGGCAGGCCTTTAGCCTTAACCACATCTGCTAATCCTTTGAGCGGATTGCTCACATCACTCGAAAGCTTCATGGTTCCAATCTATACACAGTTTTGAAAATGAGTCGCGAGACGCGATGCCACGATTACGCCATTCTCCGGCGGGAATGTGACAGCGCGATAAAATAAAGAAAAGCAGGGACAATGGCCAAAAAAACCGTAACCGAACTTGAAGCAACAGCAGCAAAACTGGCAAGTGCGCGCGATGCACTTAATCTGGTGGTCTTCGGCCAGAATGATGTGATTGAACTCGCCATGATCGCTATTCTCGCCGGGGGTCATGCCTTGATTGTGGGCGCACCTGGACTTGCCAAAACCAAACTGGCCACATCGCTTGGCACAGTTCTGGGCCTCAGCGAAAAGCGGGTGCAATTTACCCCAGATTTAATGCCCGCCGATATTCTCGGTTCAGAAATTCTTGATGCTGATGATAAGGGCAAACGCGCCTTTCGCTTTGTACCGGGCCCGGTGTTTTGCCAATTGTTGATGGCCGATGAAATCAACCGTGCTAGTCCACGCACCCAATCCGCCTTGTTGCAAGCGATGCAGGAACATCATGTGACAGTGGCAGGTGAGCGCCATGATCTGCCGGAACCCTTTCATGTGCTCGCCACGCAAAACCCCATCGAGCAAGAAGGCACCTATCCCCTACCCGAAGCGCAGCTTGATCGCTTCCTCGTGCAAATTGATATTTCCTATCCGCCCTTGGAGGCTGAACGCCGCATGCTCTTTGCCACCACGGGCAATGAAGAAGTGCTGCCTAAACCTGTTCTCTCAACGCAAGATCTTCTCACTGCCCAACAGCTCACGCGGCTTGTGCCGGTGGGTGAGCAAGTGACTGACGCTATTCTCAAAGTGGTGCGGGCGGCAAGGCCAGGGCCTGATGCTGATAAGCTGATCAATGACTCTGTCGCTTGGGGGCCAAGCCCCCGTGCCAGCCAAGCCCTGATGCTCTGCGCCAGAGCACGGGCCTTGTTGCAAGGCCGCCTCTCGCCTTCAGTTGAGGATGTAATCGCGTTGCTGGAGCCCGTATTCAAGCATCGCATGGCATTGAACTTCGCAGCGCGTGCCGATGGCACCACCGTTACGCAAGTCATCGCCCACTTAGCCAAGAGCCTCGCCTAACGTGTTAAGCCAGCGTGCCGAGCAATTATCGCAAAGCCTTCCCCCCCTCTTGGTGAAGGCCGAGCGTATTGCTGCCACCGTGATCCTTGGTGTGCATGGCCGCAGGCGTGCTGGCCCCGGCGAAAATTTCTGGCAATATCGCAATTATAGTTTTGGCGATTCAACCCAGCGCATTGATTGGCACCGAAGCGCTAAATCTGATGCGGTATATATCCGCGATAATGAATGGGAGGCCGCCAACACCTTATGGCTGTGGTCGAACGCTGGCCCGCGCATGGATTTCAAATCGCATCTGGCCTCTGAAACCAAAAAGCATCACGCCCAAATTTTGCAACTGGCCTTGGCCAGCCTTGCCATTCGCGCCCATGAGCGGATCGGCGCCATTGGCAGCCACAATCGCCCTGCTCATGGCAGAATAGCTTTGCGCCAGATTGCTGAGCATTGCGAAACCCCAAATGATCAGCCCTTGCCTAAACCCACGCAGCTGCAGCGCCAATCCGCCGCGGTTTTAATTTCAGATTTTCTGGATGATCCAGCAGACATAAAATCGGCCCTCACACCACTGGCGCAAAGCGGCGTGCGCGGGCATCTCGTGCAAATCGCTGATCCTGCCGAAGAGACCCTTCCCTATTCTGGCCGTGTGGAATTCTTGGGCCTCGAATTTCCGCAACGCTTTCTCGCCAGCAAAACTGAAAATCTGCGCGGGGCCTATGCTGCGGCCTATCAAGCCCAACGAGATTCCACCAAGCAATTGGCGGCGCGTTTGGGCTGGAGCTTTACAGTGCACCGCACGGATCAGCCCCTCACCACCTGCCTTCTTGCTTTGCATGCGAAAGTGAGCAACGCATGATGAGCAATCTCAGCTTTGTAACGCCGCTGGCGCTCTGGGGCCTATTGGCGCTTCCGGTCATATGGTGGTTGATGCGCTTTACTCCGCCGCGCCCGCAAACTATAAAATTTCCGCCGCTGCGCATTCTGCTGAGCTTACGCTCAAAAGAAGAAACGCCTGATAAAACCCCGTGGTGGCTTATGCTGCTGCGCCTTGCAATGGCAGCACTTTTAATCGTCGCGGTGGCGCATCCCCTGTTAAACCAGAGTGCCACAAGCAACCAAACCTCGGGGCCTTTATTGCTGATTGTTGATGATGGCTGGGCCGCTGCAAAATCATGGTCGAAGCGTCAAGATACCTTGATTGGTATTTTGGAAGAAGCCCGCGCTGCAAATCGCATTGTGACGCTTGCAACCACCGCCCCCACTTTGTCGCCTTCAACTCTAAAGGCTGTGGCGGCTGGTGATGCCCTAAGCACCATTCGGGCAACCACCCCGCAAGCTTTGAACACTGATCGCTTGGCCCTGCTCGCCCGCCTCACCCAGCAAAAACCAGATGCAGCCAGTGTAACTTGGCTGAGTGATGGTTTAGATGCAGGCTCCTCCAGCGCTTTTGCCCAAGGCCTCACTAAGCTCTATGGCAATACCATCACAGCATTGACCCTCGATAGCGCCGACTTACCTCTCGCCATTTCACGCCCGACAATTGATGGCGCTGATATTAAAATCACCGCCTTGCGCAGCCCCGCAGCGCCTAACACCGCAGTGTTACAAGCCAGCGCCAGCGATGGCCGTGTGCTTGCTGAATTGCCCTTGGATTTTGCCAGCAAAACTTCGGTGACGGCAAAAATTGATTTGCCCGTAGAGCTGCGCAATGAAATTCAAAAAATTTCAATTGCCAGCGAGCACCAAGCTGGAGCCACGCAATTGCTGGATGATCGCTGGCGTCGCAAAACCATTGCCATTCAAACCGGCTCTGCTCAGGAAGCTGCCCAGCCCTTGCTCTCGCCTTTGCATTACGTCAGCAATGCGCTGGCCCCGTTTGCTGATCTGCATGAACCCGCCACTGCAGCCGATTTGAAAGCCGAGCTTGATGCAGGCCTTTCCATGCTGGTGCTGGCCGATATTGGCCGGGTGACCAAAGACACCCATGATCTGTTAAAGCCGTGGATCGAAAAAGGCGGTGTGTTGCTGCGCTTTGCCGGACCCCGATTGGCGGCTGCAACCGATGATCTCATTCCGGTTAAATTGCGTGAAGGTGACCGCAATCTTGGCAATGCCTTGAGTTGGGAAACCCCGCAGACCCTGCAAGCCTTCAACGATAAATCGCCCTTTTCAGGCATTGCCATTGATGATCGCATCACCGTTTCGCGCCAAGTGCTCGCCGAGCCTGATATTGATCTTTCAGAAAAAACCTGGAGCAGTCTGGCTGATGGCACACCTCTGGTCACCGCCTCTAAGGAAGGCAAAGGCCTGATCATTCTATTTCACATCACCGCAAATCCAGATTGGTCCAATCTGCCGCTGTCAGGCACTTTCGTTGAAATGCTGCAGCGTATTGTTGATCTGGCGCCAGCAGCTGGCAGCAATGCAGCAGCCAATGCCAGTGCTGCCACAGCCGAAGATTTTGCACCGCATCTGGTCTTAACTGGCAATGGCGAACTGGTGAGCCCCACGGCAACACTCCACTCAATTCCAGCTTCGAAATTTGACACAACACCTGCCTCGGCACAGTCGCCTGCAGGGCTTTATCTGCGTGGTGGCCAAGAGCGGGCGATCAATCTCAATCTCGGCGAGACTGATCTTGCGCCGATCACTGCTGTTCCTTTGCAAAAACGTGTAGCCCCTGAAAGCAAGGAACTTGCACCGCAACTTTTCAGTGCCGCAGCTTTGCTGTTTCTGGCCGATAGTCTGGCGGCCTTGTTGCTCGGCGGGGCCTTTAGAAGACGCAGCCAAGGCCCAAGCCTTGCCGTACTCTTAGCACTCGGCACACTCCTCATTTTACCACCACAAAAGGCCAAGGCCGATGATCAGTCTGATATGGCTGCCGCTCTTGAAACCCATCTGGCTTATGTGAAAACTGGCAATGCCGAAATTGATGAGACAAGCGAACGGGGCCTTAAAGGATTGGGTTTGGTGATGGATGACCGCACATCGGCGGCTCTTGGTGACCCGGTGGGGATCAATATCGAAACCGATAATCTGGTTTTTTTTCCGCTGCTCTATTGGCCCGTTACTGAAAATGATCAGGCCCCAACTGATGCCACCTTGAATAAGCTTGATAGCTATATGCGTAATGGCGGTACGATTTTCTTTGATCTGCGCGATAGCGGTGGCGATTTTGGCAGCGGCAGCGCCACGGGCGAGGCCTTGAAGCGCATTCTCGCAAACCTCGACATTCCGCCGCTTGAGCCCGTGCCTGAAAACCATGTGCTGACGCGTTCATTCTATTTGTTGAAAAAATTTCCGGGCCGTTATGAGGGTGGCCCGCTCTGGGTTGAAACCCAGGATGCAAATGCTGCATCCAATAATTCAGATGGGGTTTCCGGCATCATCATCGGCTCCAATGATTATGCCGCCGCTTGGGCGCTCAACGAGAAGGGCGAGCCGATGAATGCGCTGATCCCCGGTTCAGAGCGCCAGCGCGAAATGGCGTTTAGAGTGGGCGTCAACGTCGTGATGTATGCTCTGACTGGCAATTACAAAACAGATCAAGTGCATATTCCGGCACTGCTCGAAAGATTAGGGCAATGACATGAATATCGAAAATATCGAATTTGCCCCCCTGCTGCCTTGGCCTTTAATTGCAGCCTTCGCGGCGCTTGCCATCGCCTTGATCGGTTTCATATTTATCAAGGGCCTGCGCGGGGGCCTTCTCCGCGCTGCAACGGCAGCCCTGCTTATCGCAACCTTGTCGAACCCCACGGTCCGCCAAGAAGAACGCCAGCCCCTCAATGATATTGCCGTGCTGATTGTGGATCAAAGCCAAAGCCAGGCTCTGGCAGGCCGAACTGCGCAAACTGAAAAAGCTTTGAATGAGGTAAAGCAGCGCGTCAGCCAATTGCCGAACACTGAATTGCGCGTGATCACAGTCACCTCCGGATTGGCAACCGATGGCGGCGGCACCAAGCTGTTTACTGCGCTCAACCGCGCTGTGGCGGATATTCCAAAGGACCGTTACGCCGGAGCAATTATGATCACCGATGGTCAAGTGCATGATATTCCGCAGAACCTTGCCACCCTCTCTGTTCCTGTGCACAGCCTGATCACTGGCAGCAAAAATGAAAGTGATCGCCGCATTGTGATTGATCGCAGCCCGCATTTTGGCATTGTCGGCCAAGATCAATCGCTGCAATTTCATGTGGAAGAATCTGATCGCAGCTACACCAACATTCAAGTGACCATTCAGCTGGCGGGCGAAGAACCACGCCTGCTCAATGTGACCCCCGGTGAAGTGAATGATGTGCAACTGCGCATCACCCATGCCGGACAGAATGTGGTGGAGGTTTCGGCTGCGTTACGCGAGGGCGAACTTTCAACTCAAAATAATCGGACGGTTACTGTGATCGAAGGCATCCGCGACCGCTTGCGGGTGCTTCTCGTTTCGGGCCAGCCGCATCCGGGTGAACGCACCTGGCGCAATCTCCTCAAGGCTGATAGTTCGGTTGACCTGGTGCATTTCACCATTCTGCGCCCGCCCGAAAAACAGGATGGAACGCCGACCAAAGAATTATCTTTAATTGCTTTTCCAACGCGCGAACTTTTCATTGATAAGCTCGACCAGTTTGATCTGGTGATTTTTGATCGCTACCGCCGCCAAGCCATTCTACCCGATTCCTATATCGCCAATATCGCCGACTATGTGCGCAAAGGTGGCGCCTTGCTGGTGGCATCTGGGCCGGACTATGCCGATGCTGATGGGCTTTATAGCACACCGCTTTCTGATGTTTTGCCAGCGGCCCCCACAGGGTCGGTCTCCGAAGCGCCGTTTAAACCCACCGTCACCGAGCAAGGCAACCGCCACCCTGTTACCAAAAACCTGCCCAACGCCAATAATGGCAAACCGAGTTGGGGCCGGTGGTTTCGTTTGATTGACAGCACCGTATCAGACCAAGCCGAAACGCTGATGTCTGGTCTTGATGGCAAGCCCTTGCTGGTGCTCAGCCATGCGGGTGATGGCCGTGTGGCTCAGCTTCTGTCAGATCACGGTTGGCTCTGGGCCAGAGGCTATGAAGGCGGTGGGCCTCAAACCGAATTGCTGCGCCGCATGGCCCATTGGTTGATGAAGGAACCTGATCTTGAGGAAGAGTTCCTCTCGGCCAAACAAATGGGTGCCGATATTGTGGTCGAGCGCCGCAGCATGGCAGATACAGCCAAGCCCGTCACCATCACAGCCCCTTCCGGCAAGACTGAAACAAAAGCCTTAAGCCCAAGCTCGCCCGGACTGTTCACGGCGAGAATTCCCGCTGCAGAGGCTGGCCTTTACACGTTAACCGATGGCACATTGCAAGCCGCCGCCGCAATCGGCAATGCTGATGCCAAAGAAGCCACCGAAATTCACGCCACTTCAGAAAAGCTAATCCCCGTGGCCAAGGCAACTGGGGGCGCTTTAATCTGGTTGGAAGATGGCATGCCGCGCATCGCCAAGGCAGCCCCCGGCCACATCATGGCGGGTTCTGCTTGGTTAAATCTGCGCGACAATAATATTTACCGCGTTACCGCCGTGAAAGAAATTCCGCTGTTTTCAACTTTGCTTAGTCTGCTGGCTTTGCTGATCATCGCCTCAGCCATGTGGCTGCGTGAGGGCCGCTGATAGTTCAGTTTGGGATAACTCAGCTTGGCGAAACGGCGGCAGCACCATGCCTGCCACACCTTGCAAAGCACCCTCGACCAATTCCAAATATAAAAACCGCGCTGGATCAAATGGCCCCGGCAATTGCAGCAATCCTTCTGGCAATTTTTTAAACCCCACCCGCGCATAATAGGGCGCATCGCCCACCAATATAACCAGCTGATGGCCCAAGCGCTGTGCTGCAGCCAGGCTCTCTATCATCAGCGCCCGGCCAATCCCCAGATTTTGTCGCGCCGGATGCACGGCCAAAGGCCCCAGCAAAATTGCTGGTTTAAAGTCTTTGCCCACCACCAATGGCCAATAGGAAATGGCCCCGGCCAGCCCAACTTCACTGTCTCGAATAACCAGCGACAATCCAGCAACAGGCATGCTGCCCTCGCGCAAACGATAAGATGTTTTGGTCCGACGCCCCAGACCAAAGGCTAAATCAAGGAGGTTCTCAATGGCGGCGTGATCAGCGGCAAGTGCAGCGACAGGCGTTAGTTTAAAGCTCATGGCAATTCTCATATATGCAGAAAAAAACTTCTGCCCCTTCCCGCTTGAAAAGTGGAAAAGGGACGCTCAACAGGACCAGGAGCGTCGTCGCAAACTAATATGAGGAATAAATTGCATGGAAACGCGATACTCCCCGCCATGTTTGCCGTCAAGCACTCTCACCACATTTCAGAAATGGCCGCACCATGGATGATTTCAGCAAGACGCCGACGGGTGCCTCCGGTGGTTGCTTCCGGCAAATCAGCCACCGCAAAAAACTGCGCGGCGGCAATCTCCATATTGGGTTTCCATGCTGCCCGCGAAAATTTGCGCACCACAAAACACGCCACATGATCCCCCCGAAAAGCCGGCTCATTGGAGAATATCCCGTGCAACACAGGCGCCTCACCAATAATCCCAGCCTCTTCACGAATCTCACGCAAAGCGGCCGCAACCAAAGTCTCGCCTTTTTCCACTCCACCACCCGGCAAAATCCACCCAGGTGAATAAGTATGTTGCACCAACATAACTTGGCCCTGATCGTCAAGCACCGCCACCCGCGCGCCCAGCGTCATGCCGCGCGTGATCCGCGCCAAGGGCTGCTGCACCGTGAGGTTCGCAACCTTGAAAAAACCGCTTTTAAAACCCATCGGAACCTCGCTTGTGCAGCTGCAGCAATCGCTATAATTGATTTCAACGCTGCGCTGAATCAAAATCGAGTAACTCTTAAAATATGATCCAAATCCTGAAAATTTTCTTTAACGCCGAAAAGACCAAGCCGTGGGTGGTGTTGTTTTGTCTCTTGGCTGGCGGACTTGCTGAAGCCGTTGGCATTGGCAGTATTTTACCTCTGGCCGGTGCCATGCTCGGTGATAAAAGCACCACCTCTCCGCTTGATGGGTACTTCAAATCCATATTATCCGTATTCGGATTAACGCCGAGCTTTGAATCGCTTTTACTGTTGTTAACGATATTCATGCTGCTGCGTTCGGCCCTGCTGTTTTTTGCCAACACCTATTCAGGCATTGCGGCAGCGCGTGTCACCATTGATCTCCGTCAACGCATGATCCGCGCCATTTTTCGGGCGCGTTGGAGTTTTTACAACGATCAAAGCGGCGGCGACATTGCCAATTCGATCAGTAACAATGCGGGCAATGCAGGCAGCGCCTATGCAACTGCAGCCACCGTTACGGCGATGCTGGTGCAAATTATGGCCTATGCCGCCGCAGCCTTCTTCATCAATTGGCGTGTCACCTTGGCTGGCTTTATTGCAGGCGGTCTGATTGCGCTTGTCTCCTCACGGCTCATTCATGTGGCGCGTAAGAGTGGCAGTAAAATTACCAATCGCGTGGCCAATTTCACCTCTGACATGATTGACATCATGCACAATATGAAAGCTTTGAAATCCATGCATCGCTATGATGCCTTGGTTGAAAAGCTGGGATCACAACTCAAATACATCAAGCGGAGTTTGCTCCAAGGCAATGTTGCAAAAGCCGGGTTGACCTATGGCAGCGATGCGATGACATCCGTGGCCATAGCCGCATCGGCTTATCTTGCACATAGATTTGCCAATTTGAGCCTGCCCGAATTGATGGTGTTTGGTTTGCTCTTCTATCAAGTCATATTCAGCATTTCACGTTTGCAAAAGCAGTATCAATCTGCCGTGCAGCTTGAAAGCTCTTATCTTGCCGTGATTGAAGACATTAAAAAAGCTGAAGCCGCACAGGAACAAAGCGAAGGCACGAAAGCGCCAAATATCATGCAAGGCTGCAATTTCGAAAACGTATCCTTTGCCCATGGCAAGCAGCCAACCGTGAGCAATTTATCCTTTATGATTCCGGCAAACCAGATCACCGTTTTGCAAGGGCCATCGGGGGCTGGCAAAACCACAATCATTGATCTTCTCATCGGTTTTCATAAGCCGCAAAAAGGCCAGATTAAAATTGGCAATGACGATCTGCAAGATATTGATCTCACACTCTGGCGCAAAAACATTGGCTATGTGCCACAGGAACTTGTGTTGTTTCACGATAGCATTGAGGCCAATGTGTCTCTCTCTGATCTCACTGTTTCAACTGCTGATGTGGAGAAAGCGTTAGATCGGGCTGGCGCAAAAGAGTTTATCGCAGCCCTTCCCGAAGGATTGAACACTGATGTGGGAGAAATGGGTGGCAAATTATCTGGCGGCCAGAAACAACGCATTTCATTGGCCCGCGCCTTGGTTAAAAACCCAAAACTCATCATTCTTGATGAGGTGACCAGTGCGCTTGACCCCGAAACCGAAGCCGAGATTGTGCGCAATATTCTTGAGCTGCGCAGCAGCTACACAATTATTGCAATCACCCACCGTCCGGCATGGACAGCAATCGCCGACAAACTCTATAAGGTCGAAAAAGGCAAGATCGCCGAACTTAAAAAATCAAAGGCAAAACCCAAATGAGTGCCATCACCATCCGGCCAGTTATCACCAAGGCCGACAAGCTCGATTTTTTGCGCGTTCCATTTGCGATTTTTGCCGATGACAAAAATTGGGTCGCCCCGCTTTATTTTGAGCGGCTCGAACATCTCGATGAAAAAAAGAACCCCTATTTCAGGCATGCCACAGCACAGCTGTTCATTGCTGAAAAAGATAGAAAGCCAGTTGGCCGAATTTCGGCGCAAATCGATCAGCTCCATCTGGAACGCTATAAAGATAAATGCGGGCAATTTGGGTTTCTCGACGCGCCGGATGATCCAGAAATATTCGCGAGCCTGTTTGAAGCAGCAGAAAACTGGTTGCGCCAAAAGGGCATGACCCAGGTTCATGGACCCTTTAGTTTTTCGATCAATGACGAGAGCGGATTGTTGGTTGATGGTTTCAATACTCCACCAAACATGTTGATGGGCCATGCCAGACCGTTTTATGAAACCCACGTAAAAGCCAATGGCTTTCACAAAGCCAAAGACTTGCTTGCTTATATTCGTAAATTTGATGATCCCCTGCCTGCCGATTTAGAGCGGCGCTATAAATGGGCGACAAAATCCGGCGATCTTGAATTCCGCCCCCTCAACAAGTCAAAGATTAAAACTGAAATCCAAACCATCATGGAAATATTCAATGATGCCTGGAGCAAGAATTGGAATTATGTGCCCTTCACCGAGGCCGAATTGCAAATGCTTGCGACCAACCTGAAATTACTGGTGGACAAGAACTCAGTGCAGATCGCTTATTACAAAGGCCAGAGTGCGGCCTTCATTGTGGCCATGCCCAATCTCAATGAATGGTTTTCTGGCTTGAATGGTAAGCTTTTGCCACGCGGCCTGCCGCGCCTCATTGGCAAACTCATCACCAAGAAGGCGAGCTCCTTCCGCATTCCCTTGATGGGCATCAAACAGGAGTTTCAAGACAGTGCGATTGGTGCTGCTTTATCTTATGGCCTCATCAAAAAAATTCATGAATTCCATGGCCCCCGTGGCGTTAAGGAAATCGAGCTCTCATGGATATTGGAAGACAATGAGCGCATCAAAAATCTCATCGAGTCGATTGGTGGTAAAGTCTATAAAACCTACCGCATCTACGAAAAGCAGCTCTAGGCCTTCGTGACATTTTCTCTCGCCCATTTTTCGGATCCCCATCTTGGCCCCTTACCCAAGGGTGCGGTGCTGCAGGATTTTGCCTTCAAGAAAATAATTGGTGCGGCCTCATGGCATATGAACCGCAAGAAACATCACCTGCCGCAAATTGCCGATGCGCTGCGCGCTGATATTCTGGCAGCAAATCCTGATCATGTAGCCTTCACCGGAGATTTGGTGAATATCTCCGCCGCCGCTGAATTTGATCAGGGGTTAAAATGGTTGAATGGTTTTGGCTCGAGCGATTTTGTGTCTTTCACGCCGGGCAATCACGATGCTTATGTGAAATTGCCTTTGGCTAAAGGCCTCGGCAAATTTTCCAATTACATGACCAACGAAATTGCCAAGGATGAAAGCCTGCCCTTCATCAGGCTGCGCCGCAATGTGGCACTCATTGGAATACATGCGGCCTGCCCGCAGCTTCTATTGGGAGCGGGCGGAACTGTTGGCACTGATCAATTGCAAAAACTTGACACCAATTTGCAAAGCCTGCGGGAGCGTGGATTTTACCGACTGGTGATGATCCACCACCCGCCTGCCCCCGGCATGACCTCCAACATCCGATCTTTGTCTGATGCCAGCGCGCTTGAAGCCGTGCTTAAAAAGCAAGGTGCTGAACTGGTGATTCATGGCCATAATCACCAGCGTAATTTCAATGAAATCGTGAGTGACACCACAAGAATTCCGGTGCTTGGCGTACCCTCTGCCTCAATGGCAGCAGGCAGCAATCACCCGCCTGCAGCATGGAACCGCTATGATATTGAGCGCTACAAAGGCACCTGGAAAACCCACGTGCAAATTCGAAATTGGAACGCGGAGGCAAACAGCTTCAGTGATGGCGATAGCTTTAATTTGGAAGGTGCCTCATAATGCCACCAGTTTCATCGGCGAAGTAATATGAGCAGAATAGCCCGCTTTCTCACCAGCATGATTTTTATCCGCTTCATGACCATATTGGTCAGCATTAGCATTTTTGTGATCACGCTTGAATCTGTGGCTTTTATTGGTGATATTCTGGCCCTCAATCCGAGCCCGGTCCAAGCGCTGCTGCGCTATGCGTTGTTCAGAAGCCCTGCTGTTCTCGCGGTGTTTTTGCCGATGAGCATGTTGCTCGCGCTATTGCTGACCATAACCGAGCTTACCTATCGCAACGAGATGACAGCGATTTTTGCCGCTGGCATTTCACCACTTCGCATCATCATCATGCTTCTGCCATTGGCTGTTTTTGTTGGCGGATTTCACTTCATTCTGCTGGACCGACTTATTCCCGCCGTTACCCCCACATTAAAAATCTGGGGGATCGGCGACTATGCCAAAAACAAAGTCAACGTCGATAGCAAAGACCCGATCTGGATCAGGTCTGGTGCTGATATTATGCGCGTGTCGAAGGTGAGCCAAGACGGCAAGCAGCTTGAAGATGTGATTATCTTCAGGCGCAGTGATGATGGCCGCTTGAAAGAACAAATCTATGCCGACAGTGCCACCCAGGAAGATGGACGCTGGCGTTTGCAAAAAGTTGTGGTCTATTACAATGGGACTCAGGTTCCCAATCGTCTCGACAGTTTGATCTATGATGGCAAAATGCAAGCTGCGGGTGCTAACCGCTCCAGCGATCCCGAAGACATGACCTTGGGAGAACTCGATAGTTTTATTGTGAACCAAGGTTATGGTCTGCGTCCAGTCTATGTCTATCAAACCAATTGGCATAAGCGCCTCACCGCATTTGTGATTTCGCTGCTTATGATCATGCTATGTGTGCCCATGGCGGCGCGCTTCCGGCGCGGCGGCGGGCTTGGCTATTTGTTCGTGGTGGGCGTTGCACTCGGATTTCTCTTCTTCATTTCCGACGGCATATCAACCACTATGGGCGAACTGGGCATTGTGGCCCCGTGGCTTGCCGCTTGGGCTCCGATTTTAATTTTCACAACAATTGGATTGAGTTTTGTGGCCCGCACTGAGCGGGCTTAATCCACCACAACCGCTTTAAACACAGCAATGATTTTATCAATCTCATCGAAACTATGCGCTGCTGAAACCGAGCAGCGCAGCAAGCAAAGGCGATTAGGTGTGCCTGGCGGAATGGCCATATTCACATAAACGCCAGCCGCAAAAAGCGCATTCCATTTGGCAATCGTGCTTTGCTCATCGGCACATTTAACAGCTATCACGGGGCTCACCACATCGCTTCCGGTTTCTAAGCCCAAGGCGCGAAGCCCATGGAACAGCCGTGCAGAATTTTCCATCAGACGCTGCCGCCGCTCTGGTTCCGCCGCCAAAATGCGTAAAGCCTCAAGCGAAGTGGCAACCGAGGCTGGTGAGGCCGAGGCCGTAAACATATAAGGCCGCATGGCATAGCGCAGCGTATTAAACAGCGGGTGATTGCTGGCACCAAACCCACCAATAGCGCCTACACTTTTGGAAAATGTGCCGATCACAAAATCAACTTCATCTTCCAGCCCCGCCTCATTGCCGAGGCCGCGCCCATCAGGCCCGATCACCCCAAATGAATGGGCATCATCCACCAGCAATTGAAAATTATGTTTCTTCTTGAGCGCCACAAAATCAGCAAGCGGTGCTCTGTCTCCGATCATCGAGTAAATGCCTTCCAACACCACCAATCGACCGCCGGTTTCGCCTTCAGAGCGCGCCAGTCTCTTATCGAGATCACTCGCATCATTATGGCGGAACCGCACAAGCTTAGCGCCCGAAAGTGTGCAGCCATCATAAATTGAAGAATGCGAATCCGCATCGAGATAAATGGTATCTTGCGGACCAGCCAAACCGGATAACATCCCAAGATTGGCCTGATAGCCAGTGGTGAAGGCGATGCAATGTTTGAGTTTGAGAAATTTGGCCAATTCATTTTCAAGCGCTGTGTGCAGCGCGAATGTGCCGTTGGCAATGCGTGAGCCCGTGGTGCCAGTACCAAATTCAGCAAGAGCCTTTTGCCCGGCAGCAATGCAGCGCGGATCAAACGTAATGCCCATATAATTATTGGTGCCCGCCAAAATAATTTCGCGATTTCCCACAATGGCGCGCGTTGGCGAAATCATCCGCTCATTGGTAACACCCAAAGCATTTTCACCCAGCGCCACGATGCGCTCAAAACGCTCGGCAATGCCACGGTGCTTATCAAGTAGATCAACCACGCTCACACTTTCTCCAATTGCGATTGCACATAGGTGGCCAACTCACCGATGGTGCGAATATCTGAAACCACATTCATCGGAATTTCCACATCGAAATGATCTTCAACTTCCATAATGAAATCAAGAATACCAACGGAATCGATATTGAGCTCAGCCGGAATATCCGTTTGCGCGCTAAGCTTTTTGCCAGTTGCATTAAAGGGCAAAAGCAAAGTGCAAATTTCAGTAACTGTTTTAGAATTTTCCATCAAAGCTTTTCCTATGTCGTTGTGAGTGGTCGCAGCCAACCATGGCTTCGATACCATTCTAATGTTTCACCCAAGCCCTCGGCAAGGCCAATAGGGTGAGGCCTCGGCCATTCAGGCCCCTGCACCACCCAATCTTCATGATAGAGCTCACGCAGTTTGGCGCGGGTAATCATACCCGGCTTTTGCGTTATAAAACTCACAGCTTCCACCAAGATGGCAACAGCTGATAAGAGCCAGCGCGGCAAATAGACAATCCGCTTGGGCAGGCCAGAACTTTGCACATTTAACGCAGATAATTCAGCCCAATTATGACCGCCAGACATATCATCGATTTCATAAAGGCCCGCAGCATCACGGGTGACAGCAGCAACGATCACCGCCGCAAAATCACGCACATGCAGCAGCGAAAAACGAGCGGCTGCAGAGCCTGGGATCAAGGCAATGGTTCTTTGTAAAGCCGCCAACAAGGGCAAAGTGGCTTTGTCGCCGGGTCCATAAATCGCCGATGGCCGCAACAGGGTGATCGACATGGTGCTCTTTACAGCCTGCAAGAATTCCTCACCTGCCCGCTTGCTCGCGGCATAGGGTGAGAGCGCAGGCATGCGTGCTGCTAACGATGAAATATGAATG
>JANYGE010000100.1 GCA_025362535.1 Hyphomicrobiales bacterium | reverse complement strand
CCTTGATTTAGAGCGGGCTGAAAACCTTAGTATTGTTGCCGAGCTGCGCAGTATTCTTGAGAAAGATCTGATAGAGGTTGCCTATCAACCTTTTGTATCGTCGCTAGATCGCGAGATTTTGGGTGTGGAGGCCTTGGCGCGCTGGCCGCAATCATCACATCGAAAACTTGGGCCTGATCGTTTTATTGCCTTAGCTGAACAGCATGGTTTGATCGACAAATTGGGCATGGCAATTTTGCGTAAGTCTTGTCGGGATATGTCAAACTGGCGTGACCTCAAAGTTGCGGTGAATTTTTCGCCCTTGCAAATTAAGCGTCTGAACTTGGTGCAAGATATTCAAGCGGTGGCCGCCGAGTTTAATTTTGATCTCAAGCGGCTCGAAGTTGAATTTACCGAATCGGTTTTGATTCAAAACCCGGAACGCGCCAAGATAGTCATAGGCGAATTGCAGGCCCTTGGCGTTACCGTTGCGCTCGATGATTTTGGCACGGGCTATGCCAGTGTTGGCTATTTGCATCGCTTTGCCTTTGACAAAATTAAACTTGACCGCAGCCTTACACAATCGCTTTCGCGCGGAAGCATGGCTCCGAATATTGTGCAAGGCACAGTTCTTATTGCCAAGGGACTTTCAGCTGATGTGATTGCAGAAGGGGTTGAAACTGAGGAAGATGCCACTCTGATGCGGCTTGCGGGCTGTGAACTTTTACAAGGCTATTATTTTGGCAAACCACAGCCTTTGACAGCTCTTAATGATGCCCTGCTGGGGCACCCGACGCAGAGCAAATCTGTTTCAGCTTGAGACAGCTGCTCCGGCTTCGAACATTATCGCAAGATATTGTTAACACAATAAATTTCAAATTAGCGAAAATAGAAACTGATTAGAAACTACTGGCGGCTAAATTCATTTTCATGACACGCGTATGCCTGTTGGCAAGTGTCCCAGGTTTTCCCGGATAAGGTACTGCGTACCGGGACACCAGTTTGTGCGAAGGGCTCCCAGTTTGGGAGCCCTTTGTTTTATGCAACTTTTACGGGCTTACCAGTCTGCCAGCTTTCGGTGGCAGCATCGGCGAGCTTTTGAGCTTGCAGGCCATCAAAGCCTGATGGACTTGGGTTGCGGTTGCCAGTTTCAACCGCGGCAATGAAACTGTTCAGCTCATTGGCATAGGCTTGGCCATAACGCTCCAAGAAGAAGTTTTGGATGGGGTCCGCTTTGGTGCCTTCAGCATTGTGCAACTCAACTGTTGTGTTGTGAATGTTGCGGGCCGAGAGCATGCCTTTGGCGCCATGCACTTCCATGCGTTGGTCATAGCCATAAGTGGCACGGCGCGAATTTGTGATCACAGCAATTTTGCCGGAAGCGGTTTGCATCATCACGGATGCGGTGTCGCAATCGCCTTCTTCTCCAATGGCCTTATCAACGAGAGCAGCACCCAGTGCGTGAACAACGATAAATTCCTCACCTACAAGGAAACGTGCCATATCAACATCGTGGATCATCATATCGCGGAAAATGCCACCCGAAGATTTTACATATTCGGCAGGTGGTGGATTGGGATCGCGGCTGATGATCGTGGCCATTTCCACAGCGCCAATTTCACCTTTGCGAATGCGAGATTCGAGTTCGGCGAAATTTGGATCAAAGCGGCGGTTGAAGCCGATCATCAAGGTTGATTTATTTTTTTCGACCACCCTCAGTGTTGCTTCAATGGTGCTGACTGCGAGCGACACTGGCTTCTCGCACATGATGGCCTTGCCATTGTTTGAAGCGGCTTGAATTTGCTCAGCATGAAAACCCGTAGGTGAACCAATGAGCACGGCATCCACATCTTTGGCTTTCATGATGTCTTCAACCGAGGTCACTTTGGCTCCATATTGGGCCGCCAGTGCTTCTGCTGCGGCTGGCATTGCATCGGCAATGTAAGCCAGTTTGGCCTTGGGGTTTGAAGCAATGGTCTTGGAATGCACTTTGCCAATGCGGCCTGCGCCAATGACGCCAAATCTGATCATAGTTTTAATTCTCCATTGTAAAATTCGTTTCGTGGGTGTGGCCCATTTATTTCTTGGGCAAGGACAGTTTAAATTTCTCGAGCTCAGCTTTGGCGATGCCGACAATATGTTTATCTTCAGGGTATGCGCCCGATTTCACATCAGCCATAAATTCACTAAATGCAGCGATGCGTTCTTTTTGTAGGCGTTCGAATTCCTGTGCAAAGTTGCGATAGGTTTTGGCGTGGCGGGGAACGTGGCCAGTGTTTTGGCCGAGCACATCATCCGAGAACAAATATTGGCAATCGCCACCAGTGCCTGCGCCCATGGAGACGAGAAATAAATGGGTGTGTTTGGCGATTTCGACGGTGACATCAGCGGGCACAACTTCAATTTCAACACCGAAAGCCCCTGTATCTTCATACCGCTTCACGAGATCAAAAACCTGTCTGGCGCTATCTGCGGTTTTGCCGACGGCTTTGAAGCCGCCTGTCCATGTTGCTTTAGACGGAATGAGGCCCGTGTGGCCGATGACGGGGATAGCTTCTTCAGCCAAGCGCTTCACCGTTTGCAAAGAGGCGGCGCAATAAACAGCGTCGGCACCATAACTCAACATTTTATAGCCCCAACGCAAGAAGTCATCGGTGGTGCCTGGATTATCGTAAAGCGACACACCGGGTACGGCGAAGATTGACGGAGCCACATCACGAAACTTCTTTTGCGCCAGAAGCTCTGGCGGAACGGAGCACATATCAATGCCAGCGGCTTCGGCTGCTGCCAGTTCGTCCCAGTTTTCCACGCGCAACATCGTATATTGATATTTGCCTTTGTTAGCGCGCAGGTCGGCGACGGTCGGGCGTTTCTTGGCCATGGTGATTATGCCTTGAGCAGAGTTTTAAGTTGTTGAGTTGGGTCCGCCAGAATTTCAGGCGATGGCTTGGCGTTTTTGGCAACCAGCATTTCCGCCACCTTAATATCGCGCCCGATCGCGTTGCCTATGCCAATGCCGGAGGCACCTTTGATGCTGCCATCATCGGCCAAGTGGAACAGTACCAAAGCGCCTTCGGCTGGAACTCTAGTGATGGTGTTTGGGCCCAGTTCGGCAGAGCCTGCAATTTGCAGTGAGAGATCAAATTGATCCGACCAGAACCATGGAATATTGTTGTGAGTTTTGGCGCCACCAAGCATATTGGCGGCGGCAGTTGCTGCCTGTTCTTGGGCGCTGCGCCAGGCTTCCAAACGCAGGCGTTTGCCACCCATCAGTTCATGTGGAAATGAGGCGCAATCACCGGCCGCATATATATCCGGATCACTGGTTTGCATCTGCGCATTGCAAGCGATACCGTTTTCGATAGCGAGACCTGCATCAGCTGCGAGCTTGGTTTCGGGTGCTGCCCCGATGCCTGCGATGATGGTATCTGCCGCAATCACGCGGCCATCCGTCAAGTGAACGGCATTTTCTGTGAGATGAGAAATGCCAGTGCCAATAATCATGGTCACCCCAGCGGCGAGATGACGATCATGCACGATCTTGGCGATGGGTTCTGGTACACCGCGCATGAGAATGCGGGGTTGGGCCTCGATCAAGGTGACATGGCAGCCCAGTTTTGAAGCCGATGACGCAAGTTCCAAGCCAATGAAGCCGCCGCCGATCACTGTAATTTTTTTGTGCGGCTGAAATTTCTCCCGCAATAAAACAGTGTCTTTATGATCCCGCAACGTGAGAGCAAACTCGCCGCCGGGGCAATTGAGTTTGCGCGGTTTTGCACCCGTCGCGATCAGTAATTTTGAGTAGGGAATTTTGCTGCCATCATTGAGTGAAATGGTCTTTTCACTGCGGTTGATTGCCGTCACCTGTTGGCCGAGCCTTACATCGACATTCAGCGAAGCAACGATGCTCTCGTCAAGCAGCAAAACAGGTTCATGGGCGGCTGCATCAACGATTGAGGCCTTGGACAAGGGTGGACGATCATAGGGCAGCAGATTTTCTTCGCTCACTAAAATGATTGACCCAAGATAATCATTGGCGCGCAAATTAATGCAGGCGCGTGCCGCGGCCATGCCACCACCTACGATTACGATGCCAGGTTCATTCATGGCTTAGGCAATATTGATGAAGACTTTTATGCCTTCAACTTTAGTTGGATAGGTTTTGAGATTTACACAGACGGGAGCTCCTTTGGCGGCTCCTGTGGTGTAATCAAAGCGGCCATTGTGCTTGGGGCATTCAATGATGTGGTCCATCACCAAGCCATCGGCCAAATGGATTTTCTCATGGGTGCATAATCCGTCGGTTGCATAAAACTTGTCATCTGGTGAGCGGTATATTGCGTAGGTGTGGCCTGCGTGATCAAAACGCTTCACATCCTCTTGTGCCACATCGTCTTTGGCGCAAGCTTCGATCCATTGAGTCATATTCAGTTCCTATTCGGCGGCAATTGTTTCAGTCATCAGGCTAACGCCTTCCGGCAGTTTGCGAGGTATAGCATAAGATGGATCTTTGGCTTGTTTCAACAGGGCGGGAATAATTTCACGGTAGGCATTGATAACACTGGTATTGGCAGGTGCGGTATAGGGTTTCATCTCTTCATAGAGCTTTGGCAATTGGTGATAAGGCACCATGGGGAACATATGATGTTCGACATGATAGTTCATGTTCCAATAGATAAAACGCAGAATCGGATTCATCAAAACTGTGCGGCTGTTGAGGCGGTGGTCTAAAACATCTTCAGCAAGGCCGCCATGTTGGGTGAGGCCAGTTATAATATGCACCCATGCACCATACATGGTGGGCAGAGGGCCAACGAGCAAGACGGGCAACCATGAGTGCAGATAAAAAGCGAGAGCGATCACGGCGAGATGGAGTGCCATCCAAATGCGCGCGACGAGATAGACTCGAGCACGCTCCATTTCAGGAACATAGGTGAGCTCTTCTACTGTCAAATGGCCACTTACATGAATGAGCAGGTTCTTGATTGCACCTATGGTTTGGGGAATGGCGAAGAACAGACTGATTGTCCGCAAGATTACCGTCGGGCGCATAATTGCAATTTCAGGATCGCGGCCAACAATGATGGTGTCGGTGTGGTGGCGTGTATGGCTCCAGCGCCAGATGGTGGGAGGGCGCATGATCATGAAGCAGGCGATATGGTAGATCACATCATTCATCCAGCGGGTTTTGAAAGCCGTGCCATGGCCACATTCATGCCAACGCGAATCTGTGGATGACCCATAGAGCACGCCGTAAGCGATGAAGAATGGGATGCATCCCCAACCGGGATAAAAATAAACCGCAAGACCTGCGGTGATGATGAAGCTGGCAAACCAGATGATGCTGTCTCGGATGGCCGGGCCATCTGAGCGTTTCATGAGCTCTTTAATACGGGCGCGGGGAATTGGCGCTGCATACCACTGGGCATTGGACAGACCTATCTCCCCGGCGCGTTTGGCGTCGCGTCCGAGCAGGCTATAATCTCGTGGGTAGATCACATCACTCATGGAACAATCCCTCTAAGTGTTGGATACCGTAGAATCAATATTCCATTTGAGCAATGATGTTTTGATAGTATCTATCAAATTGCGTCATTTATTTGCATCTGCTATGCCTTCGCTGGAATGGAAGATTTGCCTCATGGTTTCACGACCCACTATACAAGATTTAGCCAAGCAAGCCGGGGTGAGCGTTGCCACGGTTGACCGTGTGCTGAACCGGCGTCTGCCGGTGCGCGAAGACACCGCACGGCGCGTGGTGCAGGCCGCCGAAGCGATTGGTTATCATGCGACGGGACTTTTGAAACGGCGCCTTATCGAAACGCCACAGCGCCGCTTTGGGTTTCTGCTACAAAAGCGCGACGCATTTTATCAAGAGCTGGCCAAGGCGCTGGCCGAGGCGACCAAAGCCACAAACACCATTGAAGGCAAACCAGTTGTCGAATTTATGGATGAGCTTGTGCCTTCCATTATTGCCGCGCGCATCCGCGATATTGCCCCAAAAGTCGATGCCATGGCCGTTGTGGCGGTGGATCATCCCTTGGTGAATGAGGCGGTTGAAGCTGTGACGGCTTTGGGCAAGCCAGTGTTTTCATTGTTGAGTAGCCTTACAACGCCAACAAAATCAGGCCATATTGGTTTGGATGGGCGCAAAGTGGGCAGAACGGCCGCTTGGACCATCAGCCGCACAGCCAGTGGGCCCGGCAAGATTGGGATTGTGGTGGGCAGTTATCGCTATGTGAATCAGGAATTAGCTGAGATCAGTTTTCGCAGCTACATGCGCGAGCATGCGCCAGAGTTTACACTGCTCGAACCCATTATCAATTTAGACGATGAGCGCATCGCCTATGAGGCGGTGACCGATTTGGTTGAAAGCAATCCTGATCTGGTTGGCATATATGTCTGCGGTGGTGGGCAGGATGGCTTGATCCGGGCCTTGCGCGATGAGCGGGCCGGGCGGCGCATTGTCGCCGTTTGCAATGAGTTGACCGCCATGACCAGAGCGGCCTTGATTGATGGCACAGTCGATTTGGTTCTGGCTCATCCTGTGGCGCAAATGGCAGAGCGGCTGGTGGAATTGATGGCCAAGGCTTGCATATCTGCAGAATTGCCGCATCTGCCTTCAGTGTTGTTTTCTGCAGATATCTATATCAGCGAGAACATTTAAAACTGGCTCTGATAGTTTTTGATATATTCGACTTGCTGGGCGACGAGCCGATTGACTCTTGTTCAATTTGGAATATTATTTCCATTATCGTTCTTTTATGGAATAAATCTTCCATTACGGAACATCCGCAACGCGCCAAAAGAGCTCGGGCGGAAGGGGAGGATCCAGCGTGCTGAATTCCTGTTCTTCTATCGACGATCGCCTTGAGCGATGCGGGTTATTTGCCTTTCCCCTTGATTGGGGATTCCGGCCCAGTCACGGGTGCTGCCGGACACTCGATAAAGGAGCACTATAATGAAGAAGTTTATTCTCGCTGCCGCTGCTGTTGCCTTGATGTCTAGCACTGCTTTTGCGGGCAACATTGGTGTCACCATGGCCAACACTGATACATTCCTCACGGTTTTGCAAAAGGGTATTGAAAAAGCTGCTGCCGATGCTGGTCAGCCGGTTCAAGTTGAAATTGCTGAAAACGATGTTTC